>NZ_NCFJ01000303.1:0-3136 GCF_002281105.1 Polynucleobacter sp. 35-46-11 | reverse complement strand
GATATCTCCAAAGAAGAGCAAGAAAAAAGGCTTAAAGATCGCAAAAAAGATCCGCTGAAGCAGTGGAAGATCAGCCCTATCGATCAGAAAGCTCAAAAGATGTGGGACGCTTACTCTGAAGCTAGAGACGAAATGCTCAAGAAAACTAATTCATCAGATGCGCCGTGGACCGTCATCTGTGCAAATGACAAAAAGCTTGCACATCTGAATTTGATTGCTGATTTATTGTCCCGAGTTAATTATCCAGATAAAGACAAGAAGATCTTAAAAATTAATCCCAAGATTGTTTTAAGCTGGCCAGCCACTTCTAAAAAATTGCCCAAACTAGCCAAATAGAATACTCAAGCAAAGAATTTCTCTGCCTCAGCAAGCAGCTCCTGCGGCAATTCCTCAGGAATGTAGTGGCCACAAGGAACCCCTCTTCCAGAAACATCTGCAGCCACCCTCTTCCAGTCTTCAATTGGTGAGAAGCACTTAGCTATTAGGCCGCGATCTCCCCATAGGACTCGAAATGGCATTGGTAATTTCTTACCAGCAGCTCTATCAGCTCGATCATGTATTAAATCGATTGAAGCAGACGCACGATAGTCCTCGCACATGGCATGCAAAGATGCCGGATTACTTGCACCCTCTAGATACTCAGACCACGGTTGTGAGTCAAAAATTCCAATACCAGCATGCCTGCCCATATGGTTTTTAATCCAAAACTCGGGGTCAGCGCCAATCAGCGTCTCAGGAATAGGATGCGCTTGGATTAAGAAAAACCAATGCCAATAGCCTCGAGCAAATTCCATCGTAGTGTTCTCGTACATTGCGAGTGTTGGAGAAATATCGAGCACCATCAGGCGCTCGATGCTCTCAGGAAAATCCATTGCTAGACGATGCGATACACGCCCACCACGATCATGACCTAATACCGAGAATGTCTTGTGCCCAAGGGCTTGCATCACGGCATGCTGATCAGTAGCCAAGGATCTTTTTGAGTAGGTTGAATGATCTGGAGTCCCAGCTGGTTTTGATGAGGCGCCATAACCACGAAGATCCGTCACGACCACAGAAAAACGCTTTGCCAACTGAGGGGCAATGTGACGCCAAATTGCTTTAGATTGAGGAAATCCATGCAGCAGTAGCAACGCGGGACCGGAGCCAGCAGTCTGGCAAGCAATATCAATCGGGCCATCTGCCGAAGGGACTGTAATGATGGAATCCTTAAAACCTTCAATTACGTAAGTCATCATCTACTCCAATAAAAAAGAGCCTCATCTGAGGCCCTTTCATTCTATCAATCTAATTACCTAGCGGCCATTGCCTCAATCTGAGCAACCGTAACATAGCCTTTATTCTGCTCATCAATTCTACTGAAATGATCGTAGACTCGAGGCATACACCCCTTAGCCTCATTAAGAGTAAGTTTGCCATCTCGATTGACATCATACTGAGAAAAACGTTCTTGAATCTCTTTATTACGTGATGCCTCATCAGCATACACAGGAGTTGCAATGAAAATGGATACTGCTGCACCGATGAGACCAAGATTAGAAATGAAAGCTCGCATCAGAAATTTATTTAGCCCCAGTAGCTCTTGGATCGGCAGAAGTTTCCATAGCTACCTTCACTACCTTTTTGGCCATAGCGACAAATGATTCAACGGAACCTCCGCCAGTTCGGAAAGACTCTCCCTGAATTGTTACCAAGCCTTCACCAATCACATCTTTGGTTTGGCTATCAGTAATCTTGCTCTCCACTAGCATCGCTGGAGTTTTAGAGTTCACGCCACCGGCATAAGCAGCCGCATTCATGGCCAAGCCAATCGGCGTGAAATTCCACGGCTGCAAACTATCAGCTGAACTTTCTGCCCCAGTAATACCAACAGAGATTCGCGCTACACCTGGACCAGGCTGATTTACGATCTTGATATTTCCGCGACTATTCACTGCGCTGACCATTGAATCCTGCAATGCGATCTGCGCCTGATTAATCACCTCTGGAGAAATTTCTTTAGTAGCATTCTGATTTAAATAAATTGGGTCCAAAATTACTGCAGTGTATGCGCCAGGATTGACACCCGCCTTGCGATATCTCCAAATACGGGTATCGGCTTCAGACGTAGCCATTGGCACCAGCACAGAATAATTTGGTAAGAAGCCAGACTTTGGCATTGGCTGACTTGCCAACTTAGGAGTATTACTACATGCCGCCAATAAAGTGGCTGCAGAAATTGCTACAACTAAAGCACCTAATTTATTCATTTTTGGATCCGATGCGTGATTTGATGTGGATTAGCTCTTAGGCTAGTTGAACTGATCATACGCCTCATTCAAGACTGTGACCCACACCCTAGGGTGCTGGGCACGGCATGAGGCTGCCAGACTTTTGATGGAGTTGTGGCTTGCACTCAACTGGTGCAGTAACGGCCTTTGGTGCTGAAGTGGGTGTTGAGGTAGAAGTTGATGATGGGCTTGTAGTTGCTTTAGATGTCTGAACCTCTGTACCCTGCTTCACTTTTGGTGCAGTTGTATTTAAGGCCGGAATCGATTTATAAAATTGCTTATCGCTACCAGGGCAAGGCATTAAGGCCCCGGTCTTGGCGTTCATGATGGGCTTACATTCTGGGTCGGCCTGCAATCTTGCTTCGAGCTTGTCAACAGTGCATGCACCGAGCATCAAAACAGCAAAAGATAAGATGGTGATAGAAAACAGGCGAGAGATGTTCATACGAACTATTCTAGGCTAAACAGCGAAACATAAATAGTGGCAATATATGGAATCTATTAAATACACCTTCAACACAGGAGACGAATGTGAATAAAGAATCATTTGAAAAAGGACTTAAGACTCGCCGCGAAGTACTGGGTGCGGAGTATGTAGATAACTCCATCAAGAATGCCGATGCATTCAATATGCCGATGCAGGAGTTGGTGACCGAATATTGTTGGAATGAAATTTGGAATCGCCCTGGCTTAGACCGCAGAACCAGAAGCATCATTAATCTGTCGATGATCACTGCCTTAAATCGTCCGCATGAGCTCAAGCTTCACGTCAGGGGTGCAATTAATAATGGTCTGAGCAAAGAGGATATTCAGGAAATATTTTTGCAAGCTGCGATTTACTGCGGCGTACCAGCTGCAATTGATAG
>NZ_NCFJ01000302.1:0-3147 GCF_002281105.1 Polynucleobacter sp. 35-46-11 | reverse complement strand
CCCAAAAGCATGCCGGCAATACTAGCTAAAAGCCCTGCTAATTGAGGGGGGAGAATAGCTTCAGGGGCAAGTACTTCGCAGCTGACCCAAACTACAAGACCACAGACCACTGATAACAAACCACCTAAAGAATTTGCCCTGGACCAGTAGACCCCAAAGGCCAGTGGTACAAAAGCTGCAACCAAAGTCACTTTGTAGGCATTCTCAACCATCTTAAAAATCGATAAATTCGAGTTGATAGCAAAAAAGGTAACTACCGCTGTAAAACAGAGAACCGTAATGCGCATGACTTTTAGCAAGTCCTGATCGGATAAATGCTTAAAGAATCCGCGAACAATGTTCTCCGCAAAAGTGACGGATGGCGCGAGCAATGTAGCGCTGGCACAACTCTTGATGGCTGACAGTAGGGCACCAAAAAACATTACCTGTGCAATGAGTGGTGCATGATTCAAAATGAGCTTTGGCAAAATCATTTGTGGATCTGTATATAGATACTGCTTCACTAAATCTGGGCTAATGATGGTTGCAGAGTAAGCCAAATACAGTGGAACAAATGCGAAGACGAAATACAGCACTCCACCCAATAAAGCGGCTTGCACTGCAATGTTCACATTCTTAGAGGATGTGATCCTCTGAAATACATCCTGTTGTGGAATAGAACCTAACATCATCGTGCATAAAGCGGCTGTAAACCCAAGAATAGAAGCGAGATTCATATCAGGCCAGAAGTTGGAAAACTGGCCGGCAGCAACTGCATGCTCGAAAACTACACCAACACCACCAGTTTGGGCCGTTATCTCACCGCCGATATAAAGCATACCCACCACAATGATGATCATCTGAATGAAGTCGGTGATTGCCACTGACCACATGCCACCAAAAAGCGTATAAATTAGAACGCTACCAGCCCCAATTAACATGCCTGCTGTTTGTGTGATGCCGCCATCAGACACAACATTAAAAACAAGTCCCAAGGCTTTAATCTGCGCGGCCACCCACCCCAAATAAGAAACCACAATACAGAGCGTTACCAAAACCTCTACAGTACGGCCATATTTCTCCCTAAAGAAATCGCCGATAGTGAGCATGCGACGGTTATAGAGATGACGAGCAAAAAAGAGTCCTACTAAAATCAGGCACAGAGAAGATCCGAAAGGATCGGAAACAATTCCGCCGAGCCCCTCCTTAAGGAAGGTAGCTGGGATGCCCAACACCGCTTCGGAGCCAAACCAGGTAGCAAAGACTGTAGCGGTGACGATAGGCAAAGGAAGGCTATGGCCTGCTGCAGCAAAGTCAGCCGTGTTTTTGACCCGTAGCGCAGCCCAAAGGCCGATACCTACAGATACCACCCAGTAGATGATGACAAACCAAATCAACATCGCCCAATTACTCCTTCAGAATTTGCTCAAATTATATGGCCTTGTCACTTATGACATTTAATCAATCAGAGCCAAATTTGAGTCAGCTGGTCTGACATAATTCATGGGTGAATTCCGCCATACAGCCAATAGAGAACCCCAATAGCGATCTAGCCTATCAAAAGGCGATTTTGGGTTCGGTATCGCGCACTTTTGCACTCACCATCCCCCTTCTCTCCCCAGCGCTTGAGGCAGTGGTTGGGAATACCTATCTACTGTGTCGGATTGTCGACACGATTGAGGATGCGACTGAACTCAGTCCAACAGAGAAGCAGCGCTTATCTAGGCTATTTTTAGAAGCAGTTTTGGGCACTATTTCGGTAGAGGCATTTGTAAGCCCCTGCCTAGAAGCATTAAAAGGCTATTCCAATGTTGATGAGCTCGATTTAATCGCACATACCCCAACCGTCCTCAGAATTCTGCACACCTTTCCCGATACAGATCAGGCTGCGATTAGCCGTTGCGTTTCAATCATGTCCGATGGCATGTCCCATTTCCATGGAAGGCAAACGCAAGAAGGGCTAAAAGATCTCGCAGAATTTGAGGAGTATTGCTATGTAGTGGCTGGTGTCGTAGGAGAGCTACTGACAACCATCTTTAGCAACTACTCTTCCGGATTTGCAAAGCAGATCGAAGGGCATGAGCAATTGGCTATCGCCTTTGGTCAAGCTTTACAAATGACCAATATTTTGAAGGACTCACCAGAAGATCGTGCACGTGGCGTTTCTTGGAAACCAGTAGGCATGAGTCAAACAGCGCTACTGAATATTGCTTACAAAAAACTGCAAGACTCCATGAGCTATATTCTCCTGATTCCAGAAAATGAAGTTGGTATCAGACGCTTCTGCTTTCTTGCTTTCGGTCTTGCAGTCATGACGCTTGAAAAAATTGCTAACAGAAAAGAATTTAGCAACAAATCGGAAGTCAAGTTGTCTAGAAATTCCGTTTGGATTTTTTATGCATTTACTAAGCTTGCCGCTAGTAATACCTTCTTGATGAAAGCATTCTTTTTTGTAGCATCTAGCCAACTCAGGAAACTGTCTGCAAAGAAACCTTAGAGCACACCCTCATGCTTTAAAAGCCAAATTTTGATCTGGCGATAAAAACCTGGAGCATCTTCTTTCATAAAACCTCCAAGACCTTTGGCAGAAACTACTCTATGACACGGAGTGACCAAAGGATAGGGATTAGCACCGCAAGCAGTCCCGACGGCACGAGGTCCACTTTTAATCTTTTTGGCAATCTCACCATAAGTGCTAGTCTTTCCCACTCCAATACCTAGTGTCGCATTCCACACCTTTTGCTGATGTGGTGTTCCCGTAGGTTTTAGGGGAACGTCAAACACTGAGGAGGCATGCTTGAAATAGTGTGCGCATTGTTTTGAAAATGACTTAGCCAAAGCATTTTTCGGGGAAATGAGCGCAGTACCTGGAGGCAGATAATCAATTTTGGAGATCATCAAACTACCGTCTACCAACTCTGTTTGCACACCCAGGCACCCAAAAGGGGCAGATATCACGCAATAATCGGCTGATGTAGAGATGGCCATGCTGAAGATTCTGACACACATTGAGGTAAAAATTCACGCAGGATTCCAATAAGGCTGTAGCTAGTGAAGTAGCACTTTGCTATATTGGATATTCCTTATTCTTTGCGGACATCACTGATGGACACTTTTTTTGATGATTGGCCTTTTATTGGTCAAGTCGCATTAGTCATCTTCCTGCTT
>NZ_NCFJ01000301.1:0-3153 GCF_002281105.1 Polynucleobacter sp. 35-46-11 | reverse complement strand
GATGGACGATTGCGAATAGAAGGTAATCAAGTTCAGGTTCAACCACCGGAGTCGCAATTAATAAAATTATGAGTAAAGAACGTTCATCCCGCGGAGCTAGCGCTGGTAGTAAATCCGGGTCCAGATCTGGATCACGCCTAGGCCCACAAAAAAGTTACGCTGCTAAATCCAAAGATCCATTACGTCGACCAGAGCGTCGTAATGCCAGTGGCAACATCATTGCGCCCGAAGGCCAAAAAAACTTTTCTAATGCCAAGGCTTTGCCCCAGCATGCAATTCATTTGGAGCGTCTGCTTCCAGAGTTATTGAATTTTGAGCAACCAGCGGATCGTGTTGTGAGTCGGTATTTCCGCTCTGAACCTCAGCTGGGTAATCGTGATCGTGCCTTGATTGCTGAGAGTGCTTTTGCTATCTTGCGTCGTAAAAATGAGTTCTCACAATTTGCTTCAAGCGGTGAGGGCTCCCAGGCTAGACGCTTAGCCCTATTGGGTTTGCTGTCTGCTCTGTCAGAGGGTGGTCTAGGTTCAGCCAATCGTGCTGAAAGTGCAATTGCTGATTTAGCTCACGTATTAAAGACGGGTGAGTATGAGTGGCTACAACGTTTTGCAACGGTTGATCCATCCGCACTCAATCCTCTGGTTCGAAATAATTTGCCGGAATGGTTGTGGGATGCTTTTGGAAAATATCCTGGCGAAGAGTCACGTGAAGAATTAGCCAAATCACTCATGCATCCAGCGCTTTTGGATTTACGTGCAAACACCATGAAGACAACTCGTGAGCAATTGCTTGCTGAGATGAATGCCTTGGGTGGTCGCTATCAAGCCATTCCAACTCCATATGCGCCAGATGGTGTTCGCATCATGGGTAAACCCGCTTTACAAAACACGGTTGGTTTCAAAGCGGGGATGTTTGAAGTACAAGATGAAGGTAGTCAGCTGTTAGCCTATTTACTCGCCCCGAAGCGTGGCGAGATGGTAGTCGACTTTTGTGCCGGTGCTGGTGGCAAGACTTTGGCAATTGGGGCAATCATGCGCTCAACAGGGCGTTTATATGCCCTAGATACATCTGAGCGTCGATTGGCTAATTTAAAGCCACGGCAGGCCCGTAGTGGCCTCTCTAACGTCCATCCCGTCTGGATTGATAGCGAGAATGACACCAAGATCAAACGTTTGGCAGGTAAGATTGACCGCGTTTTGGTCGACGCCCCTTGTAGCGGCATGGGTACTTTGCGTCGCAACCCTGATCTCAAATGGCGCCAGACCCCTGAAGGCGTGCTGGAGCTCAATCAAAAGCAGATGAATATTTTGGCCTCCGCAAGCCGCTTGCTCAAGCCAGGCGGCCGCCTGGTTTATGCCACTTGCAGTTTGTTGCCACAAGAAAATCAGCAAATTGCAGAGGATTTCTTGGCAAAGCATCCTGATTTTGAGGTTGTTCCAGCCGCTGAGGCTCTTAAGTCATTGTTTCCAAAGGATAAAATTCCTATGGGATGTAGTCCCGACAATCCTTGGTGGCAGCTCTGGCCCCATATTCATGGTACGGATGGCTTCTTTGGGGCTGTTTTTCAGAAAAAAGTAGCTGTTTCTGCAGTAACTGTCGATAAAGATGACGAAAAGTCGGTAAAAGTCAAAAGCAAGAAAGCTGTTAAAGAACTAAAATAAGGTTTTAGATCTTTCTAGGGATACCCCTTTTGAACACAGCTTCAGGTTTTGATTTATTCCTTAACTGGCTTTCTCACGGTTACCTTAATTGGGCTTGGTGGAAAATCGTCGTCTTCACCTTAGTGGCGACACACATCACGATTGCCGCTGTAACTATCTTCTTGCACCGTTGCCAAGCGCACCGTGCTTTAGAGTTGCATCCAATCATTTCCCATTTCTTCCGGTTTTGGCTCTGGCTGACAACTGGCATGGTCACCAAAGAGTGGGCGGCGATTCATCGTAAGCACCACGCTAAGTGTGAAACAGTGGATGATCCTCATAGCCCGCAAGTTCTCGGTATCAATACAGTACTTTCTCGTGGTGCTGAGTTGTATAAAAAAGAGTCACACAATCAAGAGACTTTAGAGAAGTTTGGTCACGGCACGCCAGATGATTGGCTCGAGCACAACATCTATTCCAAGTTCTCTTGGCAAGGTGTAGCCTTGATGTTGATCATCGACGTCATTTTGTTTGGTGCAATTGGCTTAACAGTGTGGGCGGTACAAATGTTGTGGATCCCCATTACTGCTGCTGGAATTATTAATGGCATTGGCCACTTTTGGGGCTATCGCAATTACGACTGTGAAGATGCCTCAAGAAATATTTTTCCTTGGGGTATTTTGATTGGTGGCGAAGAGTTACATAACAACCATCACACCTTTGCTACTAGCGCCAAGCTCTCTAGTAAGTGGTACGAGTTTGATATTGGCTGGATGTACATTCAGATGATGAGTGCTGTAGGCTTGGCTAAAGTGAAAAAGACTTCTCCTAAGCCGGTACTGAGCGACTTACGTCCTGCCGATCAAGGTACGCTCGAAGCCATCATTGCAAATCGTTATGAAATCATGGCCCGCTACAGTAAGACCCTGAGCGCCTTCTTCAGTAATGAGGTTCAGCACATGCAAGTGTTGGCCGCCCATCTGAAAGATGCGCGTACCTGGTTGAGCAAAGATGAATCACGTTTAACCGCAGAAGAAAAAATCAAGCTAGAAGAGTTGATGGCCAGCAATGTGCAGCTTCGCAAGATGATTGAGATGCGTCGTGATTTGCAAGCGATTTGGAGCCGCTCTAATGCCACGGGTGATCAACTGGTTGCTCAGTTACATACTTGGTGTCAGCGCGCCGAAGAGAGTGGTTTATCGAGTCTGCGTGACTTCTCTTTGAGATTGCGTCGTTACGCTTAAGAGGTGAGTTGTATTTAGTCTTGGTGAAAATCAAGGCAATAAAAAACCCGCTGATGTAGCGGGTTTTTTATTTGCTGCAAATAAATATCGAATCGATACATTACTTGAGCTTTGTTTCTTTGTAAGCGACGTGCTTGCGAATGGTTGGATCAAATTTCATGATTTCCATTTTCTCAGGCTTTGTACGCTTGTTTTTTGAAGTTGTATAGAAGTGACCAGTACCAGCTGATGACTCTAATTTGATTTTTTCTCTGCCGCCTTTAGCCATTTGT
>NZ_NCFJ01000300.1:0-3159 GCF_002281105.1 Polynucleobacter sp. 35-46-11 | reverse complement strand
AAAACAACATAAGAATAGAAAGCATCGTATTAAAGCGTGAGACTAACATCGCAACACGCGCAGACTTAGCCTTGACATCAGGCTCGACCGCCACAATACCCAGGGCTCGTTTCTGAAGTGGCCAAATAATGAACCAAACATTGAACGCCATTACCAAAGCAATCCACATACCTAAACCAATTGCACGAAATGGCGCTTGCAAGGTAAATGCTTGATGAGCATAGCCATTTAAAACCGCCAAGATCATGCCACTAACAACGGTAAACAAAGCTGCCCAACGAAACCAAAACAAAGCCGTTGGGGCGATGACTTTACCAATGGCTGGCTTTTGCTCATCCGGGATTTTAGGCATCGAAGGAATCTGCACAAAGTTGAAGTACCAAAGCAAACCAACCCACATCACGCCAACCATCACGTGAATCCAGCGGAATAAATATGGCAACTCAATAGAACTTAGATTGGCACCTAAGCCCAAAACAATTAAAGCAAGGAGTACAAACCCAGCTAAAACTGTGCGGCCTAATGAGGTAAAGATAGATGCCATAGAAACCTTCTTAATAAAAATAGTTAAGCGAGATTAAGCAAAATTCTTGCTAGCAAAATCCCAGTTCACTACATTCCAGAAGTTTTCCAAATACTTTGGACGTGCATTGCGTGTATCAATGTAATAAGCATGCTCCCATACATCGCAAGTCATGAGCGGCTTTGCATCAGTAGTCAGCGGTGTAGCAGCATTGCTAGTTGAAGCCAAATCCAGTGAACCGTCAGCCTTCTTCACCAACCAAGCCCAACCAGATCCAAAAGTGCCTATTGCACATTTTGCAAACTCTTCTTTGAATTTATCAAATGAGCCCCACTTAGCATTGATGGCATCAGCCAAAGCACCCGTTGGAGCACCGCCACCATTTGGCTTCATACTGTTCCAGTAAAAGGTGTGGTTCCATACTTGAGCTGCATTATTAAAAACACCGCCAGCAGATTTTTTAACAATATCTTCTAAAGATGCATTTTCAAACTCAGTACCTTTAATTAAGTTATTGAGATTGGTGACATAAGTTTGGTGATGCTTCCCGTAGTGAAACTCTAGCGTTTCTTTAGAAATGAATGGGGAAAGCGCATCCAATGCGTAAGGTAACTGAGGTAATGTGTGTTCCATCATTTTTTCCTTTAAAGACGTGTTAATAAATAGCTATAGGGCCATATTCGACCTAACTATAGTCGATTCTGGCGATTTTGTTTGAGTGTGAAAAAATGGGGCTGACTGCATCAACCCCACCCATGGATTACTGGGCTGTCCAGCCACCATCCATATTCCAAGCCACTCCACGCACCTCGGAGGCATCGGGACCGCAAAGGAAAATGGCTAATGCGGCCAATTGTTCGGGAGCCACGAATTCGCCGGAGGGCTGCTTCTCGGAAACCAAAGCTTTTTTAGCCTCTTCATTTGAGACCCCATCACGCTCTGCACGGGCATCCACTTGTTTTTGAACCAAAGGGGTAAGAACCCAGCCTGGGCAAATCGCATTGCAGGTAATTCCAGTTTTAGCATTCTCTAAAGCAGTCACTTTAGTTAATCCAACAATGCCATGCTTTGCAGCAACGTAAGCAGACTTTTGAACTGAACCCACCAAACCATGCACAGAGGCAATATTGATAATGCGACCCCAGTTACGCTTCTTCATTCCAGGTAAGGCATGATGAGAGGTATAGAAAGCTGAACTGAGATTAATGGCAATAATGGATTCCCATTTATCTGCCGGAAAATCTTCCACATTAGCTGTGTATTGAATACCTGCATTGTTCACCAAGATATCAAGTGATCCAAAACGTGCTTCAGTTTGCTTAATCAGATCTTCAATCTCAGCAGGCTTACTCATATCAGCACCGTGATAATCCACCTCTACTCCGCATGCTTTGATCGCAGCGATAGCGGCATCTTTTTCACCAAAACCATTGACCATAATATTGGCGCCCTGCTTTGCCAATCCAATAGCCATTGCCAAACCAATGCCACTTGTAGAGCCAGTGACCAGAGCTGTTTTACCTTTTAAATGAGACATGTTCTTATTCGCTATATCAAGTTAATCGCAAATCCCCTCAGAGGGGATTTGCAGATGATCAAAACTTGATGTTACAGGAAGCGACAACCCGGTCGATACCGGGAATGCACTAATTCAGGAGAGCTCCTGATTAGACCTTGCCAAGAGCCTTCAGAATCTTTTCACAAGTGATAGGCTGATCAAACACCGCAGTATTAAACGGCGCCAAAGCATCATTAATCGCATTCTGGACGGCTCCAGGAGCTCCAGCAGTACCGGCTTCACCTGCACCTTTTGCCCCCAACTTAGATGACAGGGTTGGCGTCTCCACGTGGGCTACTTCAATATCTGGCATTTCATTGGCCATCGGCACCAAATAATCAGCCATACTGCCATTGCGTAGCAACCCACTATCGTCATAGAGACACTCCTCAAAAAGTACGCCCCCAATTCCCTGAACAATAGCTCCACGTACCTGCTCATCCACCAGCATAGGATTTAATACGCGACCACAGTCCTCAACTGCCCAATGTTTCAAGAGCTTTACAAATCCGGTATCAGGATCCACTTCAACATAAGAAGCCTGAACGCCATTAGTAAAGATGAATGGATATTCTTTTTGGGTGTAATGACGTGTAACCATCAAATCAGCAGAGAAGCCCACAGGCAGGGTATCCGTACGGAAATAACCAATACGACCAATCTCGCTAAATGGCAGCAATTGCTCACCAGTGGCTTTATCTAAAACATGGCCACGTCGAACTGACAACTCTTCAGGCGATCTATTCAAGATGGCGCCAGCAAGCTTCAAGATATTTTCTTGGAGCGCCTGACATGCTAACAACACTGCCTCACCACCCACACCGGCGCCACGAGAAGCCCAAGTACCACCACCATAAGGTGTGACATCAGTATCGCCAGTAATGATGCGAACATCTTTAATAGAAAGTCCAACAGCATCAGCAGCAATTTGTGCATAGATACCTTCAGTGCCCTGACCCTGCTCACCAACGCCAATCATGTATCATGAATTTCGGATTAAACACGATCAGCTTGTCCAGCGCTTTCAGCCACATGCGGCTGTCCGCCGTGCCCACGAATGGTACGCGGCCCTTGAACA
>NZ_NCFJ01000299.1:0-3167 GCF_002281105.1 Polynucleobacter sp. 35-46-11 | reverse complement strand
TTGATGGACGATTGCGAATAGAAGGTAATCAAGTTCAGGTTCAACCACCGGAGTCGCAATTAATAAAATTATGAGTAAAGAACGTTCATCCCGCGGAGCCAGTACTGGCTCAAAGTCTGGATCCAGATCTGGATCACGCTTAGGTCCACAAAAGAGTTATGCCGCTAAATCTAAGGATCCATTGCGTCGCCCAGAGCGTCGTAATGCGAGCGGAAACATCATTGCGCCCGAAGGTCAAAAAAACTTTTCTAATGCGAAGGCTTTGCCTCAGCATGCCATTCATTTAGAGCGTCTGCTTCCTGAGTTACTCAATTTTGAGCAACCAGCTGATCGTGTAGTGAGTCGCTATTTCCGCTCTGAACCGCAGCTGGGTAATCGTGATCGCGCCTTAATTGCTGAGAGTGCTTTTGCCATCTTGCGTCGTAAAAATGAGTTCTCACAATTTGCTTCAAGTGGTGAGGGATCACAGGCCAGACGCTTAGCCCTATTGGGTTTGCTGTCTGCTCTGTCTGAAGGTGGTCTTGGTTCTGCTAATCGCGCTGAGAGTGCGATTGCTGACTTAGCCCACGTGCTCAAGACGGGCGAGTACGAGTGGTTGCAGCGCTTTGCGACAGTCGATCCATCAGCACTCAATCCATTGGTTCGTAATAACTTGCCGGAATGGTTGTGGGATGCGTTTGGAAAATATCCCGGCGAAGAATCTCGCGAAGAGTTAGCTAAATCACTTATGCATCCAGCTCTTTTGGATTTACGTGCAAACACCATGAAGACAACTCGTGAGCAATTGCTTGCTGAGATGAATGCCCTTGGCGGTCGCTATCAAGCCATTCCAACTCCATATGCCCCTGATGGTGTGCGCATTATGGGTAAGCCCGCTCTGCAAAATACTGTTGGCTTTAAAGCAGGGATGTTTGAGGTTCAAGATGAAGGCAGTCAGTTATTAGCCTACTTACTCGCCCCCAAACGCGGTGAGATGGTAGTGGACTTCTGTGCAGGTGCTGGCGGCAAGACTTTAGCGATTGGGGCAATCATGCGCTCCACAGGCCGTTTGTACGCCCTGGATACATCTGAGCGACGCTTGGCTAATTTGAAGCCGCGGCAAGCCCGTAGCGGACTCTCTAACGTGCATCCTGTCTGGATTGATAGCGAGAATGACACTAAGATCAAGCGCTTAGCCGGCAAGATTGATCGCGTTTTAGTCGACGCCCCTTGTAGTGGCATGGGTACTTTGCGCCGTAACCCAGACCTCAAATGGCGCCAGACCCCAGAAGGGGTGTTGGAGCTCAATCAAAAGCAAATGAATATATTGGCTTCGGCAAGTCGCTTGCTCAAGCCAGGAGGCCGCTTGGTTTATGCGACCTGCAGCCTTTTACCTCAAGAAAACCAGCAAATTGCAGAGGATTTCTTGGCAAAGCACCCCAATTTTGAGGTCGTTCCGGCAGCCGAGGTTCTTAAGCCATTGTTTCCAAAGGATAAAATTCCTCTAGGATGTAGTCCTGATAACCCTTGGTGGCAGCTTTGGCCCCATATTCACGGTACAGATGGCTTCTTTGGAGCTGTTTTCCAAAAGAAAGCTGCTGCTCCAGTTGAGAAGATTGATCAGGGCGATGAAAAAGGCGGGGAAAAAGAGACTAAGATCAAAACCAAGAAAGTCGCTAAAGAACTAAAATAAGGGTTTAGACCTCGTTAGGGATATCCTTTTGAACACAGCTTCTGGTTTTGATTTATTCCTTAATTGGCTATCTCATGGCTATTTAAATTGGGCGTGGTGGCAGATCCTTGTTTTTACTTTGGTGGCCACTCACATCACAATTGCTAGCGTGACTATTTTCTTGCATCGTTGCCAAGCGCACCGTGCCTTAGATTTACATCCAATCATGTCCCACTTCTTCCGGTTTTGGCTCTGGCTAACCACTGGGATGGTGACTAAAGAATGGGCTGCTATTCATCGCAAACACCATGCCAAGTGCGAGACTGTCGATGACCCACATAGCCCCCAAGTTCTCGGCATCAATACCGTTCTCTCTCGTGGAGCTGAGCTGTATAAACAAGAGTCACGCAATCAAGAGACTTTAGAGAAGTTTGGGCATGGCACGCCAGATGACTGGCTTGAGCACAATGTCTACTCTAAGTTCTCTTGGCAAGGTGTGGCCTTGATGTTGATCATCGATGTGTTTTTGTTTGGTGCTATTGGCTTAACTGTGTGGGCAGTGCAGATGCTGTGGATTCCAATCACCGCTGCTGGAATTATTAATGGGATTGGTCACTACTGGGGCTATCGCAACTATGACTGTGAAGATGCCTCCAGAAATATTTTCCCTTGGGGCATCTTGATTGGCGGCGAAGAGCTACATAACAATCATCACACCTTTGCCACAAGTGCCAAGCTCTCTAGCAAGTGGTATGAGTTTGATATCGGCTGGATGTACATTCAGATGATGAGTGCTGTTGGCTTGGCCAAAGTGAAGAAGACTTCTCCAAAGCCAGTACTAAGCGACTTGCGTCCTGCAGATCAAGGCACACTCGAAGCTATCATCGCTAACCGTTATGAAATCATGGCTCGCTATAGCAAAACCTTGAGCTCTTTCTTCAGTAACGAAGTCCAACATATGCAAGTCTTGGCGGCACATTTAAAAGATGCGCGTACCTGGTTGGGTAAAGATGAATCTCGTTTGACTGCAGAAGAAAAAGTGAAGTTGGAAGAGTTGATGGCAAGCAATGCTCAATTACGTAAGATGATTGAAATGCGTCGTGATTTGCAGGCTATCTGGAGTCGCTCCAATGCTACAGGTGATCAATTGGTTTCTCAATTGCATACGTGGTGTCAGCGCGCAGAAGATAGTGGTTTATCGAGTCTGCGTGACTTCTCTTTAAGGTTGCGTCGTTACGCTTAAGCGATGACATGAATTTTGTCTTGGTGAAAAATCAAGACAATAAAAAACCCGCTGATCTAGCGGGTTTTTTATTTGCTGCAAATAAATATCGAATCGATAAATTACTTGAGCTTAGTTTCTTTGTAAGCAACGTGCTTGCGAATGGTTGGATCGAATTTCATGATCTCCATTTTTTCAGGCTTTGTACGCTTGTTTTTTGAAGTTGTATAGAAGTGACCAGTACCAGCTGATGACTCTAATTTGATTTTTTCTCTGCCGCCTTTAGCCATTTGT
>NZ_NCFJ01000031.1:0-17977 GCF_002281105.1 Polynucleobacter sp. 35-46-11 | reverse complement strand
GTCAAGTTTGAACGGCTTAATAATGGATGTGATTAGCTTCATATATTCCCCTTAATACAGTAATCATACCTAGAACTGAAAACCAATGCCCAGTTACGCTCTAAATTGAGAGGTAATCGGGTAACGCCAGTCACGCCCAAAGGCTCGGGTGGTCACGCGAACGCCTGGAGGTGCTTGGCGACGCTTGTATTCATTGAGTTTAATCAGGCGAGTCACTTTTTCTACGCTGTCAGGATCAAATCCAGCGGCGATGATTTGGGCGATAGATTGGTTTTGCTCCATATACCGCTCTACGATGCCATCTAATATTTCGTACGATGGCAAGCTATCTTGATCGGTCTGGTCGGGGCGTAATTCTGCGGAGGGAGCGCGTGTCAAAATCCGCTCCGGAATAATCGGGGCAATACTATTGCGATAGGCGCACAGGCGATAGACCAAAGTTTTGGCAATATCCTTAATGACGGCAAAGCCTCCGGCCATATCTCCGTATAGCGTGCAGTAACCGACAGCCATCTCACTCTTGTTGCCCGTTGTTAAAACTAGGCGACCGGTTTTATTGGAGAGCGCCATCAGAAGAGTGCCTCGCACTCGCGCCTGAATATTCTCTTCAGTAGCATCGAGCTTCAAGCCCTTGAAATGTTCAGCTAAAGCATGCTCTAAAGCATCCACAGGTTCGCTAATCGGAATCTCATCGTATTGAACGCCCAGATTCTGAGCCATTTCCCTGGCATCAATCCAAGAGATGTCAGCGGTGTACCGTGAAGCCATCATGACGGTGCGAACCTTATCGGCACCTAAGGCATCCACCGCAATCGCCAAGACCAATGCAGAGTCAACTCCTCCGGAGAGGCCAATAATGACTCCCGGAAAACGATTTTTCTGAACATAGTCACGCACACCTAAAACCAGTGCTTGGTAAGCCTGGGCTTCTACGCTAGATGGAGTCACTAGAGCTCCTGGCTCCAAATCGGCCGAAGCATTGACATCGACGTAGCCAAGAGCAGTTTCAAACTGCGGCATAGTCATAACCACTTTGCCTGCACTATTTAAAGCAAATGATCCACCATCAAAAACCAATTCATCTTGTCCGCCTACTGCGTTGACATAGACCAAAGGCATCTTACTTACGGCAATCTGTTTGCGTAGCACCTCAATGCGTAAAGATTCCTTTTGGAGGTGATAAGGCGAGGCATTGAGAACTAGCAGCACTTGTGCGCCGGCTGCATGAGCCTGCTTTGCAGGACCAGCATGCCAAGCATCTTCACAAAGAATGAGACCGTACTGAATGCCGGTATTTTCAAAGACACAGGCTTCGTTACCTGGCGTGAAGTAACGCACCTCATCAAATACTTCATGGTTTGGCAATTCTTGTTTGGCATAGCCGGCAATGACTTTGCCATCACGAATGACCGACGCGTAGTTTTGCAAGCCAGCGGCAGTTTTCTTGGGGTGACCAACAATGACAGTCAGCCCTGGAAATTTCTGAAGCTCTAGCATTAAGCAGCTGAGCTCACGATCGGCGGCCTCAATAAAGGCTGGGCGCAGGAGTAAATCTTCTGGAGGGTAGCCGGTGAGCGAGAGCTCTGGCGTCAGAACTAGAGTGGCGCCTTGTGCATAAGCATCTGCGGCAGCTTGAGAGATGAGCTGCGCGTTGCCAGACAAATCACCCAAAAGAGGGTTGATTTGCGCTAGGGCGATTTTTTGCGAGCTCACTCCAAATGACTACGAAATTACTTCTGTGACTTAGTGTAGCCTTCGATGCCGTCCAAAATTTCTTTATGGGCACCAGCAACACCAGTCCAACCTTTGACTTTTACCCACTTACCTTTTTCGAGATCTTTGTAGTGCTCGAAGAAGTGTTGAATTTGGGCGAGGAGCAATTCATTTACATCTTCAGGTTTTTGCAAATGCTTATAGATTGGCAAAATTTTGTCTTCTGGAACAGCCAACAACTTCGCATCTTGTCCGCCTTCATCCTCCATCTCTAACATGCCAATAGCGCGACAGCTCACTACTGAGCCTGGAACTAATGCAAATGGAGTAATGACAAGAACGTCCACAGGATCGCCGTCACCAGCAACCGTCTTAGGTATATAACCGTAGTTGCATGGGTAGTGCATTGCTGTGCCCATGAAGCGATCTACGAAGAGGCAGCCAGTTTCTTTGTCCACTTCATACTTCACCGGATCCGCATTCATTGGGATCTCAATAATGACGTTGAATGATTCTGGGATTTTCTTACCTGGGCTGACCTTGTCGTAACTCATAAATGCTCCGGCTAGTGATTAATGGATACCTCGATATTAGCAAAGAGGGGTGATGAAACTTATTTTAAAGCTTTCCAGCCGACTTAAAAGGGCTCCAAGGGCGCAATTTGGTCGGGGTAAACCTCTATCTGAGTTGGAATGAAAACGCGCAGCAAAGCCGGGCGCTATTTTGCGTTAGTTCAGTCGCTGTTAATCCAGGGTCTCCAAGTAACGCTGTGCATCTAATGCAGCCATACACCCTGTGCCTGCGCTGGTAATCGCTTGGCGATAAATATGATCCTGCACATCGCCCGCTGCAAATACTCCAGGGATATTGGTGGCAGTGGCATTGCCTTCCAATCCAGAGTGAGTCTTTAGGTAGCCATTATTCATATCCAGCTGACCAACAAATAAATCGGTATTCGGTTTGTGGCCAATGGCAATAAAGGCGCCGGTAACGGCAACATCTTCTGTACTGCCATCAGCTTTCTTAATACGAACACCGGTGACACCTTTTTCATCGCCCAAGACTTCGTCAAGGGTGGAGTTCAATTTGAGCTCGACTTTACCTTCGGCAACTTTGGCCATCAGGCGGTCATTGAGGATTGGCTCTGCACGGAATTTATCGCGACGATGAATCACGGTTACTTTTTTGGCAATGCCTGTGAGATAGAGTGCTTCTTCTACAGCCGTATTACCGCCACCGACTACGCAGACATCTTGATTGCGATAAAAGAAGCCATCACATGTTGCGCAACCAGAAACGCCGCGACCCATAAATGCTTCCTCACTTGGAAGGCCAATGTATTGAGCAGAAGCACCTGTTGAAATAATTAAAGCATCGCAGGTGTAAGTACCGGAGTCACCAACTAAGCGGATAGGCTTTTCAGTCAGCGCAGCAGTGTGAATGTGATCAAAGATGATGTTGGTATTAAAGCGCTCCGCATGTTTCAAAAAGCGATCCATGAGCTCTGGCCCTTGAACACCATCTGGATCTGCTGGCCAATTTTCTACATCGGTAGTTGTCATTAATTGACCGCCCTGTGCCAGGCCAGTGATGAGGGTTGGGTTCAAATTAGCGCGGGCAGCGTAAACAGCAGCTGTGTAGCCGGCAGGGCCTGAACCTAGAATGAGGACTTTGGAGTGTTTTGGGGTATTTGTAGTCATCACCAAATTATAGGATTGCTTGATTACAATCGGTGGAACATGGCAAGAACGACATACCCGAAGTCCAAAACCCCTTTAAGTCCCCAGCCCCCTGAGAATCAAGGGCAGGGTAGGATGCCCCGTCTCTTTTTAGAGGCCCGTTGGTTTATCTCCTTTGGCCTTTGTTTGGGTTTATTGGCCATTTTGGTGACTTATTCCAAGGCTGATCCCGCTTGGTCTCATGCCAGTTTTGAGGTTCCTAAGAACCTAGGTGGGCGTTTTGGGGCCTATTTAGCTGATTTATTGCTCTATATTTTCGGTATCTCTGCTTTTTGGTGGGTTGTTCTCTTTGGTCGCCGTGTTCTCAGTGGCTGGCGCGAGCTTTGGAGTATTCCCCTGCCCCTAGACCCAGATACCAAGCCTGACTCCTTATTAATTCGTTGGCTGGGCTTTGGGCTGACTTTATTGAGCAGTATGGCTCTTGAGTCCATCCGCCTGCATTCGTTGACCTGGGAGCTTCCAAGGCCTCCTGGAGGCATTTTGGGGGAACTGATTGGCGATCCCCTGCAAATGACCTTGGGTTTTACTGGCTCAACCCTGGTTTTGCTGTTTACCCTTTGCGCTGGCCTCTCCTTATTCCTCCATTTTTCTTGGCTAGATGTCGCTGAAAAAGTAGGGCGCTCGCTTGAGCTTGCCTACAACCGCTTACGTGAGCGTCGCGATAGTGAAGAGGATCGCAAGCTAGGTGAAGCGGCTGCCGAAGAGCGGGAAGAGTTTGTTGAAGAGTTTCGCGGGCGCGTTGAAATTGCTAAGCCCGTACAGATTGTTCGTACTCCAGTAGAGATTCCAAAGAGCGCTCGAGTTGAGCGTGAGAAGCAGCAACCGCTGTTTGTGGATATCCCTGATTCAGAATTACCGCCTTTAGCTTTGCTTGATCCGGTGCCAGAAGCAAAAGAAACCATTTCAGCAGATGTGCTGGAATTTACATCTCGCCTCATTGAGCGCAAGTTAGCTGAGTTCAATGTAGAAGTGAAAGTCATTGCAGCCTATCCAGGCCCAGTGGTAACCCGTTATGAAATCGATCCTGCTGTTGGTGTGAAGGGCAGCCAGATTGTGAATCTCTCACGTGACTTAGCGCGTTCGTTGGGCGTAGTGAGTATGCGCGTGGTTGAAACTATTCCAGGTAAGACTTGCATGGCTTTGGAATTGCCAAACCCAACACGTCAATCGGTTTACCTTTCTGAGATTTTGAGTTCACAGGTCTACAACGATAGTCATTCCAACTTGACCTTGTCTTTGGGTAAAGATATTTCGGGTAGTCCGATTGTTGCTGACTTGGCAAAGATGCCGCATTGCTTAGTTGCTGGTACGACTGGGGCTGGTAAGTCCGTTGGTATTAATGCCATGATTTTGTCCATTCTCTTTAAGGCCAAGCCCGATGAAGTGCGTCTGATCATGATTGATCCGAAGATGCTCGAGATGGCCATGTACGACAAGATTCCACACCTCTTGTGCCCCGTCGTTACTGATATGAAGCAGGCGTATAACGCTCTCAATTGGGCTGTGAATGAGATGGAGCGTCGCTATAAACTGATGAGTAAGTTTGGTGTACGTAACCTTGCTGGATTTAATAAAAAGATATTAGAAGCGGAAGAAAAAGGCGAGAAGCTCACCAATCCATTTAGTTTGACTCCAGATGATCCGGAGCCAATCTACAAGGCGCCAGTAATTGTGATCGTGATAGATGAGTTGGCTGACTTAATGATGGTCTCCGGCAAGAAGATTGAAGAGTTGATTGCACGTATTGCACAAAAGGCTCGTGCTGCAGGCATTCACTTGGTATTGGCAACTCAACGTCCAAGCGTGGATGTGATTACTGGCCTCATTAAGGCCAACGTACCAACCCGTATTTCTTTCCAGGTAAGTTCAAAAATTGATAGCCGCACCATCCTAGACCAACAGGGCGCTGAAGCATTACTTGGCATGGGTGACATGCTGTACATGGCTCCGGGTACCGGTTTGCCGGTTCGCGTTCATGGCGCCTTTGTTTCTGATGATGAAGTTCATCGTGTGGTGGAGTGGCTCAAAGAGAAGGGTGGGGCCAACTACATTGACGGCGTTCTGGAAGGTGCCGATGAGTCCACGATTGATGCATTGACTGGTGAAGGTGGCGGAGAAGCCGATCCTTTATACGATCAGGCAGTTGCTATTGTTCTAGAAAATAAGCGCCCATCAATCTCCTTGGTTCAGCGTCACTTGCGCATTGGTTATAACCGTGCAGCACGCTTGCTTGAGGATATGGAAAAAGCTGGCTTAGTTTCGAAAATGGGTAATGGCGGTAATCGCGAAATCCTTCATCGTCCTTCGGAATAAGGCGATTCCCTTGCGCAGACTTTTCTTGGCAGCAGCTTTAGGGCTCACAATTCTTTTATCTTCAAACTTGGTTATTGCGGAGGGTGAGAGTGGGGCTGAGCAGTTGCGTCAGTTTGTGCGCAATTCCAAAACCGCTGAAGGGGAATTTGTGCAGCAGCAGTTGCGCGCACCCAAAGCAAATGAATCCCAAGACAAAGGTTTAAAAGTGGTTCGCCAAACACAAGGGCGTTTTGTGTTTCAGCGTCCAGGCCGATTTATTTGGGATACCCAAAAACCATACGAGCAAAAACTGATTGCCGATGGCAAGCAACTCATTATGTGGGATAAGGATTTGAATCAAGCTACCTTCAGGCCTGCTGGTCAAGCTTTAGCAGCCACTCCAGCCGCAATCCTATTTGGTGAAACTTCCCTAGACCAGCATTTTGATTTAGTTGAAGGCGAAGATCGTCTGGGCATGAAATGGGTTGCTCTTGTACCCAAGAAAAACCCAAATACAAAAAATGGTAATGACTTGCCATACACCAAGATCTCAGTTGGAATGACTAATAGCTTACCAAAAGCATTAGAGCTGATAGATGGTCTAGGTAGCGTGGTATTGGTGACTTTAGACAAGATCCAGCTCAACGTGAATCTACCCGCCAATCGCTTTACCTTTGTACCTCCTGCCGGTGCAGAAGTCTTGCGCTTAAACTAACGTACATACCCATTAATTAATAGAGCATCACATGATTGATCCGCAATTACTCCGTAAAGATATCGCAGCCGTTGCCGCTCGTTTGGCAACTCGAAAATTTCAATTGGATGTTGAGAAGTTCAACACTTTAGAGTCCGAACGCAAATCTTTACAAACGCGTACTGAAGAATTGCAAGCTAAACGTAACCAACTGGCTAAAGCTATTGGTATGAAAAAAGGCAAAGGCGAAGAAGCTGCTGCCGAGATGGCTGAAGCAACGCAGATTAACGTGGATATGGAATCAGGAGCAGCACGTTTAGCAATTTTGCAGGTAGAGATTGTAGATTTCTTAATGGGTATTCCGAATTTGCCGGATGAAGCGGTTCCCGTAGGTAAAAACGAGACCGAGAATAAGGAAGTGAAGCGTTGGGGCGCGATCCCAGAGTTTTCATTTCCCGTGAAGGACCATGTCGACTTGGGTGCGCCATTAGGGCTTGATTTTGAATCGGCTGCAAAGATTAGTGGCTCACGTTTTGTAGTTCTTAAGGGGCCTGTTGCCAGATTGCATCGCGCCTTAGCGCAATTCATGATTGACTTGCATACAACTCAGCACGGTTACGAGGAGCTCTATGTTCCTTTGATGGTGAATGCTGCATCTATGCGTGGTACTGGTCAGCTACCTAAGTTTGAAGAGGATCTATTTAAGGTTCCTCGCCAGATGGGTGGTGAAGACGGGGCAGGCGAAGCAAAAGTTGAAAATTTTTATTTGATTCCAACGGCAGAAGTACCTGTTACCAATTTAGTACGTGACACGATTACTGCGGCCGAAGAGTTGCCATTGAAATTTGCTGCTCATACTCCATGCTTTAGATCTGAGGCCGGAAGCTATGGCCGTGACGTGCGTGGCATGATTCGTCAGCACCAGTTCGAAAAGGTAGAGCTCGTACAGATTGCAAAGCCAGAAGAGTCAATGCAGTTGCTTGAAGAATTAACTTCGCATGCAGAAAAGGTGTTGGAGCTACTTGAATTGCCATATCGAAAAGTATTGCTCTGCACGGGCGATATGGGTTTTGGCAGCACCAAAACGTATGACCTTGAAGTATGGATCCCATCACAAAATGCTTACCGTGAGATTAGCTCTTGCTCCAATATGGGCGATTTCCAAGCTAGACGCATGCAAGCAAGATATAAAGCTGGTCAAGGTAAGCCGGAGTTAGTGCATACCTTGAATGGTTCTGGTCTTGCAGTGGGCAGAACTGGCGTTGCTCTTCTGGAGAACTGCCAGCAGGCTGATGGCAGTATCGCCATTCCGAAAGCATTGCGACCTTACTTAGGTGGCTTAGAGGTATTAAAGCCCCACTAACAGTAAGAGCGGGAAATTAAGAAATCCCCGAAAGCTATAATCGCTGTTCGGTTCGGAGAGGTGGCAGAGTGGTCGAATGTACCTGACTCGAAATCAGGCGTAGGGTCAAACCTACCGTGGGTTCGAATCCCACCCTCTCCGCCAACTAGATTCTGTATTTGTAAATGTAGAGACGACATTCATAAAGCCCCGCCATGACGTGGGGCTTTTTTATTTCAAAGGAGCATTACTGTTGCAATCAAGCCGCCAAGTACTTCATGATGTTTTTGGCTTTGATCAATTTCGAGGCGCTCAAGAATCGATTGTTGCTCATGTAGTCGCAGGTGGGGATGCTTTAGTCCTCATGCCTACTGGCGCTGGTAAGTCGCTGTGCTATCAGATTCCCTCCCTGGTTCGTCGCGGTGTGGGAGTAGTGGTTTCACCCTTAATTGCACTGATGCAAGATCAAGCCGATGCGTTAATCCAGTTGGGTGTGAAGGCTTCGTTTCTCAACTCTAGTCTCGATGCGGCCACCTCTCAACAGGTGACTACTCAATTGCTGGCAGGAGATCTTGATTTAATCTACGTAGCGCCTGAGCGTCTTATGAGCTCTAGCTTTCTATCAATACTGGATAGACTTAATGCAGGCCCCGGAATTGCATTATTTGCTATTGATGAGGCGCACTGCGTTTCGCAATGGGGTCATGATTTCCGCCCAGAATATCGCCAACTTACCGTTCTGCATGAGCGATTTCCGAAGGTGCCCCGTATCGCCTTAACGGCTACTGCGGATGCGCCAACCCGAGCAGAAATTGTGGAACGTCTATCACTAGAATCGGCCGAGCAGTTTGTCTCTAGCTTTGATCGCCCTAATATTAAGTATCGAGTGCTTCAAAAGCAGAGTGCCAAACAACAGCTAGAGTACTTTTTAGATGCTGAGCATGCCGATGACTCAGGCATTATTTATTGCCTATCGCGTCGCAGTGTAGAAGAGACGGCGCAATGGTTGCAAGACCGCGGGTGGGATGCAATGGCCTATCACGCTGGCTTAAGTGTAGAAACACGCAGCGCTAATCAAAAACGCTTCTTGCGTGAAGAAGGCGTCATCATGGTCGCAACCGTAGCGTTTGGTATGGGTATTGATAAACCCAACGTCCGCTTCGTAGCTCATCTGGATCTCCCTAAAAGCATGGAAGGCTATTACCAAGAAACTGGACGAGCAGGGCGTGACGGCTTACCTGCAAATGCCTGGATGGCCTACGGATTTGGGGATGTGGTGAGCTTACGGCAAATGGTGGACTCTGGCGAAGCATCTGAAGACCGTAAACGAGTGGAGCGCCAAAAACTCAATGCTTTACTGGGCTATTGCGAATCCACAACCTGTCGACATCAAACAATCCTGCGCTACTTTGGAGAGATGCATGCTGGTAGTTGTGGTAACTGCGACAACTGTCTAGAGTCAGTATCAACTTGGAATGCCACCCAGGAAGTGCAAAAAGCATTGTCATGTGTATATCGTACGGGTCAGCGTTTTGGCGTGACCCACCTAATCGATGTGCTTTTGGGTAAAGTGACCTCTAGAGTTAAGCAATATTTTCATGAGCAAGTAAGCACATTTGGTATTGGTGCAGAACTGAATCAGGCCCAATGGAATAGCATCTATCGCCAATTGGTAGCGGGCGGTTATTTAGATGCTGATATTGCATTGCATGGTGGCTTAAAGTTAGTAGACAGCATTGCTTTGCCGGTGCTGCGTGGAGAACAAGAGGTTTGGCTGAGAAAAGAAACGGGCTACTCCAAAAACAAGCTCACAAAGCCCGGAACAAGAAAGGGTTCTACGCATCCCTTTAGCAATATTGCGGATGAAAACCTGTGGGAGGCGCTCAAGGCTAAGCGGACTGAGCTAGCCCGTGAACAGGGGGTGCCCCCCTATGTGATTTTTCATGACAGCACATTGCAGGAGATGGTTAAATCCATGCCAACCACCTTAGATCAATTCAGTCGCATTAGTGGGGTCGGGCAAGCTAAGCTGGAGCGCTATGGTGAATACTTTATTCAAGTCATTCAGGAGGCGCTAGAGGTCAATAAGCCCCAACCAGCTACCTGAGGTTGCCCACCACAATCTGCAGCACCTGCAGGATGAGCAGTAGAGCAAGTGGCGATAAATCTAAGGCGCCAAAGTTGGGTATTGCCTTCCTAACTGGGGTGAGCAGGGGGTCAACTAATAGCGAGACTAAGAACTGAATTTGAGTCCCTGCACCAACCCAAGAAAGAATGATGCTGGCAAAAAATAGGCCAACTAGAACTGATAGAACAAGATCAAGTAGATCAATCAATGCAAGTGCTAACCAAGAGATATCCATCGAGGTGGCGCCAGAGATAAATAGCAGGATCGCAATCTTGCACAAAATTAAAAGATAGGCTGCAACACAACTCGCTAGATCAAAGCGACCAATGCTGGGTATGAAGCGCCTTAGTGGAAGGACGATCCAATTGCTTAAGGGCAAAATATAAGTACCAATGGACTTACTTTGCCCTGCGCCTAAATTAAAGGCAAGCCACTGTAAATAGCAGCGTAAAAGGCAAGCTCCCGCAACAATGCTAACGAGTACCTGAAGAATGAGATTGGCGATTTGTATCAACATTGAGACATTGTAGGGTGTTTAAACCGCAGGGGATCAGCGGCATTGTTCAATTGGTGCCACAATTGTATGTAGAAAATTCAATTACTAGGAGCAGCCGTGCTCGATTCACTTTTATTTAGTCGTATTCAGTTTGGCGCGAATATTTCTTTTCATATTCTCTTTCCAACCATTTCGATTGCGCTGGGGTGGTTTCTCTTCTTTTTTAAGATTCAGCATATCCGAACTGGCTTGGACTATTGGCTTGAGGCCTATCAGTTTTGGGTCAAGATTTTTGCTCTGACCTTTGCCTTGGGTGTGGTCAGTGGCATCACGATGAGTTTTCAGTTTGGTACGAACTGGCCTGGCTATATGGAGACTGTAGGCAATATTGCAGGACCATTGCTAGCCTACGAAGTGTTAACAGCATTTTTTCTTGAGGCCACCTTCTTGGGTGTGATGTTGTTTGGTGCCAAGCGGGTATCTCCCTTGGTGCATACCATTGCAACATTTTTAGTGGCTTTTGGAACCAGTCTTTCTGCGTTTTGGATCATTGCTTTAAATTCTTGGATGCAAACCCCGCAAGGTTTCATCATGATTGATGGCAGAGCGCATGCGGTCGATTGGATGGCAATTATTTTTAATCCATCTATGCCTTACCGTTTGGGGCATATGTTGCTAGCCTCATTTTTAACTGTCTCATTCTTTTTGGCAGGCATTTCTGCTTACCGCTATTTACGCAATAGTCGCTCACCGGCTAATTTTCTGGTGATGAAGATCTCGCTTACTGTAGCCGCTGTTTTAATCCCTATTCAGATCATGTTAGGTGATGCGCACGGACTGAATACGCTTCACCATCAGCCTGCCAAGCTTGCTGCCATGGAGGGTATATGGGAGGGTGGTACCGGCGTTCCCGCTGTCATTTTTGGAATACCTAATCAACAAACTCGCACCAATGATTATGAGATCAGTATTCCGAAGTTGGCATCCTTATATCTCACGCATAGCTGGGATGGTGAGGTAAAAGGATTGGATCAATTCGGGGACAAGATTCCACCGGTCGCCCCAGTGTTTTTTGCCTTTCGGGTGATGGTTGGTGTCGGTGTATTGATGTTGATATTTTCGTGGCTAGCGCGTTGGCAATTGCGGCAAGATCGACAACTACCTAGATTGATGGCAAAAGCACTGGTATTAATGACCTTCTCTGGTTGGGTAGCCGTATTAGCAGGTTGGTATGTCACTGAGATTGGGCGGCAGCCCTACCTTGTTACGGGCGTGTTGACCACTGCTCAAGCAGTAACTACTTTGCCCTCGAGCATGGTCTTTTCGACGCTATTCGCTTATCTGACTCTTTATGTGGGGCTGCTGTTAGCCTATATTTGGGCGGTGTTTTATTTAGCCCGCCAAGCAGACAGTCAGGATACTCATGGTCAATTGACCCCTAAGAAATCAGACTCCTCTTTTAGCCCCTTTGGCGCTTAACCTATGAACACCATGGACCTTACTCAGGCTGCAGTCTGGCTACCTCTATTTTTCTTTGTTGCGATGGGCATCGCCATGCTCTCTTATGTTGTTTTGGATGGCTATGACTTGGGCATTGGAATGCTTCTCAACCGTGGTACTGATGCCGAGAAAGATATGATGATTGCATCCATTGGTCCTTTTTGGGATGCCAATGAAACATGGATCGTCTTGGGTGTCGGCCTATTGTTGGTTGCCTTTCCTTTGGCGCATGGTGTGATTTTGACTGAGCTGTATTTGCCAGTTGCCGCTATGTTGCTTGGACTGATTCTGAGGGGGGTATCTTTTGACTTTAGGGTCAAAGTGAATATCGAGCAAAAGCCATTGTGGAACTTGCTGTTTTACATCGGTAGCCTGGTTGCTTCTGTATCTCAAGGAATCATGATTGGACGCTTGATCGTGGGATTTGATTCTGGAGCACTAGGGTGGTTATTTTCTGTATTGGTGGGTTTGTGTTTGCCCGCTGGCTATGCGCTTCTCGGCTCTACTTGGTTAATCTTAAAGGCCGAGGGAGAACTCCAGAATAAAGCATTTCGATGGGCAAAGATCAGCTTATGGCTAACTGGATTTGGTGTCGCCTTGGTATCCATTGCGACCCCGTATTTCAGTCCTGAAATCATGCATAAGTGGTTTGCTTGGCCTCAAATCATCTGGCTATCTCCAGTGCCTATTGCCACTGGTTTTTTCTTTATCTTTACCTACCGATTTATTAGAGCGCTGGAAGAAGGAAAGACTGATAAAGAGTGGCTACCATTTGCTAGTGTCGTTGCTATATTTTGGCTTTCTTTTTTTGGTATTGCCTACAGTATTTTTCCGTATGTCATTATTGGAAAAATGACCTTGTGGCAAGCCGCCGCAGCAACCGAGTCTTTATGGGTCATTTTCTGGGGCGCAATTGTGGTGTTGCCAACCATCTTGGGTTACACCCTGTTTTCTTATCGTATCTTTAAGGGTAAGGCTACAGCGCTGACATATTATTAATGAGCTATGGAGCTTAGTCGCTGAAGGTCACAACATGATCGGCGACTAGGTGTATGCCAATCTTTTCACCGATCGCATGATCGTGATGGCTGGGTACAAAGGCGAATATTTCAGTGCCAGACGTTAGTTTGAGTGTGTACAGAAAGTCTGCGCCCCTAAAGGTTTTGCGCACTACCTCTGCTAGCAAGGTGCTATGGTCATCATGTTGAATATCATCAGCGCGCAAAAGTACTTCAATTTCTTTTCCAATTTCTTTGCTGCGATCTTCTTCTAGATCCAGCTCGCCTAACTCAATCTTCACTTTGTTGTTGGCTTGAACAACACCTTTAACAAATACTCCACGGCCGATGAAGTCTGCAATATAGCGATTGGCGGGCTTGTGATAAAGCTCATATGGGACATCCCATTGAAGTACTTTGCCATCTGTCATGACCCCAACCTTATCGGCAATTGCAAAGGCCTCAAATTGATCGTGAGTCACTAGCAGGGCGGTAATGTTATTTACCTTGAGTAGTTCTCGCATCTCACCTGCAAGACGTTCCCTCAATTCAATATCTAAACTGGAAAAGGGTTCATCTAGCAGGATTAGGTCAGGCTCTGGAGCCATGGCTCTAGCTAGCGCTACACGCTGCTGCTGACCACCGCTGAGCTCATGAGGGTAAGCATCAGCCTTATCAGCGAGCGACACTCGCTTGAGCCACTCGGTTGCCACTGAAGATCTTTGCTTGCTAGGCAAGTATTGCAAGCCAAAGGCAATATTTTCTAAAACGTTCAAATGGGGAAAGAGCGCAAAGTCCTGAAAGACCATGCCAATTTTTCTTTGGTTTGGCGGGAGATGGGTGGAGGCAGAGCTCACAACCCGATCTCGTAGGAGGATTTCTCCTGCTTTAACGGGCTCGAAGCCGCAAATAGCTCTTAAGACGGTTGATTTGCCACAACCGGACGATCCCAATAAACAGCCAATCTCACCTTGGGCAAGATCCAGATTAAGGTCTTTAACCGCGATAACGCGACCTTGACGATCCCGACTTGGATAGTCGATTTCCAGCTGTTGGATCGAAAGTAGTGCGCGAGCGGAGTTCATCCCTATAATTTTCTCATTAATACTGATGTTCAATGCTGGTGGTTTAATGCATAGCTAGAGTCTAAACGGATTGTCGATTTCATGAATCGTATTGTGGTGCCACTTGCCCTGTTGTTATTTTTGCCTTTATTTGGCTTGGCAGCGCCATTCCTGTTTCCTGGAAATGATCAGCTGACTACAGGCACTCTGAGTCATTTATGGAACTTTGTACTGGGTGGATACATTGCATCAACCTTAGTTCTTATTCTTGGTGTTGGAGTAGGGGTATTTATTCTCGGAGTGGGAAATGCTTGGATCATCGCTAGTTATGATTTCCCTGGTAAGAAAGTATTTGAGTGGGCGCTCATCTTGCCTTTGGCCGTACCCACTTATGTCATGGCTTACCTCTTTGTTGATCTCTTGCAATTTTCGGGACCAATCCAGAGCACTCTTCGCGACGTGCTTAGAATGGACTCCCTCTGGTTCTTTCCAGATCCAAGATCGTTGAGTGGGGCTATCTGGTCTTTCTCCTTCTGCCTCTTTCCCTATGTCTACCTGATTACGCGCACAGCATTCTTAGAGCGCAGCGGGCGATTGATTGAAGTTTCAGAAACGCTTGGCTACAGTTCGCTGCAAGGTTTTATGAAATTGGTATTGCCCATGGCAAGACCAGCTATCTTCGCTGGCATGGCGCTGGCACTCATGGAGGTGTTGGCCGATTTTGGTGCCGTGTCCTACTTTGGTGTACAGACCTTTGCAACAGGTATCTTCAAGGCTTGGCTTTCTTTTGGCGACCGTATAGCTGCTGTGCAACTTGCTCTTGGTCTTTTAAGTTTTGTTCTACTCATCTTTTTTATCGAGCAAAGTAGCCGTTCAAAATTGCGATATGCCTCTTCAACACGGGGTAAGCCGATTGCGGAGTTACTGCAAGGTAAGAAAGCTCTTTTTGCTTTTGTATTTTGTGGTACTACCTTGCTATGTGGATTTTTACTGCCAGCATTTGCACTTTTGCAACTCCTGATTAAGCAAGGTCTTGCGATCGATATTCGATATTTAGATTGGCTGGGTAATTCTTTATTCGTTTCGATCATCACAGCACTCATCTCAGTTGTACTTGCAGTATTTTTTGCTTACTCCGTTCGAATGAATTCCCGCTTGAGCTGGGTGAATCGATTGCTTGGTTTTGGTTATGCGCTACCTGGTGCAGTTTTGGCCATCGGCATCCTCTCATTTTTAGAAATCTTTCAACTGGCTTGGTGGATGTCTGCCAGCATATTGGTGCTGGTCTACGCTTACCTGGTCCGCTTTCTTTCCTCTAGTTTGCAAAGTGTAGAAGCGGGGCTCGCACGCATCACACCATCTATGGATGCCTCAGCAGCCCTGTTAGGCCTTTCAAGAATGCAAATTCTGAAGCGCGTTCATGTGCCCTTGTTAAAGCCTAGCCTCATCACGGCAGGCCTCTTTGTCTTTGTGGATGTTATGAAGGAGTTGCCGGCAACGCTCCTATTACGCCCGTTTAACTTTGATACCTTAGCCGTGGCAACCTATCAGTTGGCAGCGGATGAGCGCTTGGCTGAGCTCGCCTTGCCTTCTTTAACCATTGTGTTAGTCGGGCTTTTCCCGGTTTTAATGCTTTCTAGGGTCATCTCCAAGTCCTAATTGATAATCATTCGTATTTGTGATACATTGGAATTTCTCTAATTCTGATTGCAAATACGGTAATGGCAACTCAAAAAATACATCAATTCCTAGGCGCCACTGCGTTCATGCTGAGCGGCTTTTTATCTTTACCATTGCATGCCCAGGAAGCAAAGGAGTTAAATCTCTACTCCGCTCGTCACTACCAAACTGATGAAGCGCTCTATAGTAATTTCACAAAAAAGACGGGGATCAAGATCAACCGCATTGAGGCTGATGACAATGCTTTGGCAGAGAGACTCAAAAGCGAAGGCGCTAACAGTCCAGCAGATGTGATTTTGATGGTGGATGCAGCGCGCTTATGGCGCGCACAAATTGACGGCTTCTTCAAACCAATTCATTCAAAATATTTAGAGGGTCGCATCCCAGTAAACCTGCGGTCCAAGCCTGAAGCGGAAGGATCAACCTGGTTTGGCTTTTCAACAAGAGCGCGTCTCGTGGTCTACAACAAAGCAAAAGTAAATCCACAAGACGTTGATACTTATGAGAAGTTAGCTGAGCTCATGAACAAGGGTAAGGTATGTACGCGCTCAGCTGCCCATCCCTATATGTTGTCATTGATCGGAGCCATGATTGAGCGTCGCGGGGAGGCTGCTACCGAAGAGTGGGCTAAGGGTATGGTGGCCAATATGGCTAGGCCTCCAAGGGGTGGCGATACCGATCAAATTAAAGCGGTTGCCTCAGGCGAATGTGGGGTAGCTTTAACAAACTCCTATTACTTAGTGAGGCTTTTGCGCTCAACTAAGCCCGAAGACCAGGCGATTGTTTCTAAGATTGGATTTGTTTGGCCAAACCAGCAGACTTCTGGCACACATATCAATATCGCAGGTGGTGGAGTCGCTAGGAATGCGCCGCATTCACAGGCTGCCATTCAGTTTCTCGAATACCTAGCCAGTGATTCTGCGCAAGAGTACTTTGCTAACGGCAATAACGAATGGCCGGCAGTGAAATCAGTCAAGATTGAAAATGAAGGACTGAAAATGTTGGGGCCATTTAAGGCTGAAAATGTTTCTGTTGCCGCGATTGGCAGGAATCAAATTGCCGCACAGCGTTTGCTTGATCGAGTTGGGTATAAGTGAAATTTATTTTCTAGGCTTAAAAGATAGCTAGAATAGTTTCATTCTTCAAAAGATCTGGATCTTAATATGAAAGCCCTCTCGCTTGCCCTAGTCCTTGCTGTTTCAATCGCGATGGTTGCTTGTGCAACACCGCCGAGTGAGTTTGGTGTCTATCGACAATCCGATGGAACAGTTGGGGTGCATGCCCCTAAATCCGCTAAAGATACTGAGGCTCAGGCGGCCGCAGCAGAAGAGTGCAAAAAACTAGGAAAGCGGGGCGCTACTATTGTCGAAACTCGTAAAACAGTGAACGACCGCTTTCCTATGACCTACATTTTTGTATGTACCGCCTATTAAGTTACAGCTGCTTAGCTAAGCAGCCATTTCTTAATTGACTTGTTTACACACATTGCATCTAAAGCTAATCCAAAGAACTCTGAGCCATTAGTAACCATGCTCTCAATGGCTTCAACCTTGCCCGATTTCACGCCACGCAAATACGTTGCTGCGCGATAGCGTAGAAAGTGTTCATTCTCACCTTCTTCGTTATCTGTTGAGCAGATTTCAAGGCTGCCATAACGGGTTTCTGGGTTGATGTTCAGAATAGAAAGGCCTAATGCGCCAATGAGCTTTTCTGGAACGGGAATCGGAACATAAGAGTAGAGGGAGACCAATTGCTCTTGTTCGTCGACCTCAATAATGTGATCAACATCAAACACATCTTTTTCTGTCAACTCAGTTTCGCCAGAATCGCCGCCACCAAAGGTAGACTCAAATTGCAACATCGCGGTATTACTATCTTTGGAGATTTCAATCATGTCAGGGTAGCCAAGCAGGCCTTTCCACCAGTACATCAATGAGAAAGTGCAGGGTTTAACTTCAACTAAACCCTTGCTAGTTGACTTGGCAAAGTACAGGCCGTAGAACTCATCATCTTCATCGAGTCCATACTGATCGACTTTCAGCTTCTTTGGTGCGGCCGCTTTAGAAGATTTCTTGGTAGCTTTCTTTGGGGCGGGTTTTTTGGCTACCGACTTCTTTGCCGCTACTTTGTTAACTGCCTTTTTAGCCACTGGTTTTTTAGCGATCGCTTTTTTAACGACCGGCTTCTTTGTTACTGGTTTTTTCACTACCTTTTTTACAGCCTTTTTTGCTACCACTTTCTTGGCGGCAACTTTTTTAACGGCTTTCTTTGCAGGGGCTTTTTTTACCACCTTAGTAGCTACTTTCTTTTTTGCTGGAGACTTCTTTGTAG
>NZ_NCFJ01000298.1:0-3182 GCF_002281105.1 Polynucleobacter sp. 35-46-11 | reverse complement strand
TAGGAACAGGCCTCGCTAAGCGAGGCCTTTTTTATTCATGAAATTTATAGACGAAGCTCGTATTGAAGTCATAGCTGGCCAAGGTGGCGCCGGGAGTGCTTCCATGCGCCGCGAAAAGTTTATCGAATTCGGTGGACCCGATGGCGGTGATGGTGGTAAAGGCGGAAGCGTTTGGGCTACTGCCGATCGCAACATCAACACCTTGATTGACTATCGCTACGCTAAAACGCACACCGCAAAAAATGGTGAGCCTGGCCGTGGCGCTGATTGTTATGGTCGTGCAGGCGACGATATTGAGTTGCGTATGCCAGTTGGCACCATCATTTCTGATTATGAAACTGGTGAGCCAATTGCTGATTTAACAACCCATGGTGAGCGCCTTTGTTTGGCGCAGGGTGGTGTTGGTGGTTGGGGAAATATTCATTTCAAAAGTAGTACGAACCGCGCTCCTCGCCAAAAGACGAATGGTAAAGAGGGCGAGCGTCGTAAGCTCAAACTTGAATTAAAAGTATTGGCTGACGTTGGTTTGTTAGGTATGCCTAACGCGGGTAAATCGACTTTGATTACCGCCGTGTCTAATGCGCGTCCAAAGATTGCAAACTATCCATTTACAACCTTGCATCCAAATTTGGGTGTAGTACGTGTGGGTGCTGAGCGTAGCTTTGTGATTGCCGATATTCCAGGATTGATTGAGGGCGCTGCAGAAGGTGCAGGTTTAGGCCATCGCTTCTTAAGGCACTTGCAGCGCACTGGTGTGCTGTTGCATTTAGTCGATATCGCACCATTTGATGACAATGTTGATCCAGTGGCAGATGCTGTAGCCATCGTGAATGAATTGCGTAAGTACGATGAAGCTCTGGTGGAAAAGCCGCGTTGGTTGGTTTTGAATAAAGTCGACATGATTCCCGAAGAAGATCGCAAGAAAGTGGTGGCGGATTTCATTAAGCGGTTTAAGTGGAAGGGTCCTGTATTTGAGATCTCTGCTTTAACGGGCTTGGGTTGCGATAAGCTGTGCTACTCATTACAAGATTATTTAGACTCTATTCGCAAGGGTAGAGATGATGAGGATGAGCGTGCTGCTGACCCACGTTATCAAGCGCAAACTCAGCCAGAAGACAAAGCCCCAGATTAATCAGTAGTCATTTGAGAACCGTATTTGATATGAACACTCAGAAAGCTAAACGAATCGTAGTGAAAGTAGGCTCAAGCCTAGTCACCAATAATGGTGAGGGCTTAGATCGGGCTGCAATTGGTATGTGGGCTGAGCAAATGGCTGCCTTGTTAGCTGCTGGACATGAGGTATTGATGGTGAGCTCTGGCGCAATTGCTGAGGGTATGCAACGGCTGGGTTGGGCTAAGCGCCCAACAGAAATTCATCAGCTACAAGCTGCGGCTGCCGTTGGTCAAATGGGTTTAGTTCAAGTTTACGAAAGTTGTTTTGCGCGCTTTAATTTGCGTAGTGCGCAAGTGCTATTGACCAATGCCGACTTAGCGCATGATGAGCGTAACGCTAACGCCAAAGCGACTTTAGATACTTTGCTAAAGCTTGGGGTTGTTCCTATCATCAATGAAAATGATACCGTAGTTACTGATGAAATTAAATTTGGTGATAACGATAGCTTGGCTGCTTTAGTAACGAATTTAATTCATGCAGATTTGTTGGTGATCTTGACCGATCAAGGCGGTTTATTTACGGCTGATCCACGCCACGATGCTTCCGCTACTTTATTAAGGGATGTTACTGCCGGTGATCCTGCTTTAGAAAAAATGGCTGGGGGTGCTGCTAGTGAACTTAGTAAAGGCGGCATGCTGACTAAAGTGTTGGCTGCGAAAGTTGCAGCTCAAACAGGTGCTGCCACTGTCATTGCCTCTGGGCGCGAACCTGAGGTCCTCACTCGCTTAATGAGCGGTGAAAAAATTGGCACTTGCCTGACGGCTGCTTAAGCCATAAAACTCAATCAATACGTATTTTAATTAATTACGCCAAATGAGTTGGTAGGTTTTGTGCCGCCAGTAAATCCATTTGGGTTCAGTGACTGGATAATATTTTTGATGTTTTTCTCTTGCATATTGAAGTTACAGAATGCGCCTTGTGCTAACGCAGCTTGGTAGCGATTTGGTGTGTGGTCCCTGATTGGGTTCCAGCTGGATAGGGGATTCTCTTTCCAGGCATTGGATTCGAAGGTGCCATAGAGGCGCCACTGGAAGGAATCGCAACGAATACCCTCGTATTGAACTTGGCTGTTGCCATTAGGGCTTGTCAAAATAACGATATATCTGGTGATGCCATCGTTACCAATCAAAATGGAGTCGGTGTCTACCGCAAACTTAAAAATAGTTTGTTGTGAGACATAAAAAGGCTGAATAGTTGCTTTATTCGGGGGATTTAGTGGCATTGCCGTCGCACCCTCTTTGAAAACCATCGGTGCAAAAGGATCAACCTCGCTCTCTAAAGGATCTCCTGCACATCCTGCTAGGGCTAGGCTGATGGCTAAGCCAATGGTTGAGAGTCGAAGACTGCGAATAGATGGTTTCATCATGGCTTATCTGTAGGTTTTACTTCTTTGGGCTCATCTTCTTCGACTCCATACAGGGATTGAAATAAATCGAGCGGAGATCCCCAGGCAAGCTGCTGCATGCGCATGCCACGGGACAAATAACGCGCAAGCTCGGAAAGGGCTAATTGATAGACCTCGCGCTTGAAATCAATCACGGAATCAAGTTGAATCCAAAAAGGAACCCAGCGCCAAGCATCAAATTCAGGATGTTCTGAAGCGCGCAGATGAATATCGCTGTCTAAACCCACTAAACGAAGTAAAAACCAGATTTGTTTTTGGCCGCGGTAGCTGGCCCGATGAGTTTTGGAGGTATGTTGACGACGCAAGAACTCCTCCGGGACGTCATAACGAAGCCAGTCCCTGGTTCGTCCAATAATTTGGACATGTTCTGGCAGCAAGCCAACTTCCTCATGCAATTCGCGGTACATGGCCTGCTCTGGGCTCTCACCATGCTGAATCCCGCCCTGCGGGAACTGCCACGAATGCTGCCCAACGCGTTTTCCCCAGAAAACCTCGTTATGGCTATTGAGGAGGACTATGCCGACATTGGGTCGATACCCTTCACGGTCAAGCATGAGATCGTGCCTCAAATCCTTTAAAATCAATGATTTGATTATATCCATA
>NZ_NCFJ01000297.1:0-3187 GCF_002281105.1 Polynucleobacter sp. 35-46-11 | reverse complement strand
AGTTGAATGATGTACTCTGAGTTGAGATTCAAAAAGTAGTGCGTACCCAACTCAAAAAGGAGTTTGACATGATCATTAAATTAGTAAAACGGGTAGCTGCTGTTACTGCCCTATCTGCCGCTCTATACGGCACAGCATTTGCGCAGTCGGCGCCAATCAAAATGACCCTTCAAACTGGCGTACCCTCTGCCAGTATTTATTTCGAACTCATGAAAAACTTTGGAGACCGTGTTGATAAAATGTCAAATGGCCGCCTCAAAGTGGATGTTTTACCCGACGGCGCTGTTGTGGGAGCATTTGGAATCCTTGATGCAGTCGACAAAGGGGTAATTGATGCTGGCTTTGCATGGACCCACTACTGGTCAGGCAAAAATTCGGCCGCAGCACTTTTCTCAAACCCTGCATCTGGCTCTGGTGTTGGCTTAGATCAAGTCTCGCACATGGCCTGGCTTAAAAATGGTGGCGGAGACCAGCTTTATCAACGCTTATTCACCGAAGTTCTCAAAACCAATATCAAGCCATTCATGATTCAACCTATGGGCCCTGATCCATTTGGTTGGTTTAAAAAGCCTATCAATTCGATTGCTGATATGAAGCCAATGAAATACCGTTCGCCTCCAGGATTGACTGCAGAGATCTTTAAGGAAATGGGCCTGACAACTGTTGCAATGCCAGGTTCTGAAATTGTTCCTGCGGCTCAGCGAGGCGTGATTGATGCCGCAGAGTGGATTGGACCTGCTGATGACATGATTTTGGGCTTCCAAAATGTGTTTAAGCACTACTATCTCCAAGGTTTGCATCAGTCTACTGACGTTGCAGAACTCCTAATTAATAAGACATTCTGGGATAAGTTGCCTGCAGATCTCAAGGTGATCGTTGAAACTGCAGTCTCCGCAACTATTGCTGAGACCTATACATTCAATGTTTACCGCAATGCAGTTGCCTTAGAGAAGCTCAAGAAGGATCACGGCGTAACCGTTCATGACACACCAAAAGAGTTCTTTACTGCATTCCAGAAAGCTACCGCAGTTGTTTACACACGCGAATCTGAGAAGAACCCATTCTTCAAGGAAGTCTTAGACTCTCAGCGTAAGTTTGCCGGAATTGTTGTTCCTTATTGGACTCAAATCAATGGTCTTTACTACAACATTGGTGCAACTGTAGTTAATAACAAGAAGAAGTAATTTAGAGCCTTAGCTATGTATAAAGGGGTGGGTATTCCCACCCCTTTTTTAAATGGAATTAACGGTGTTAAATACAAATCAAGAATTAATCGCATTCTCCAAAAAACTAGATCGCATCACTTCAATCGCCGGCAATATTGTTGGCTGGATGCTGATCCCTATGATTCTCAGTCTGGCTTACGAAGTAGTGGCGAGATATGCATTTGGCGCCCCGACTATCTGGGCGTATGACATGACATTTATGCTTTACGGCGCCTTTTTTATGCTGGGGTCGAGCTATACCCTGAAACATAAGGGCCATATTCGCACCGATATGTTTTATGACAATTGGTCACCAAAAAAGCAAGCCCTAGTTGATCTTACTTGTTATCTACTACTCTTCTACCCTTTTGTACTGATCTTCACAATTGTGGGGTGGGAATATTTTTATAAAGCGTTTGCCAGTAACGAGCGCTTTGTATCAAGTCCTTGGATGGCCATCACTTGGCCTTTTAAGATGACATTACCACTCACAGGCTTCCTACTCTTTATTCAAGGACTCTCTGAGGTAAGTAAATGCCTGGTTGCGATTCGATCAAACGAATGGCCCTTAGAGACCACAAGCGAAGGGGCATAAAATGGATCATCAAATTTTAGGTATTGTTGGTTTAGGCGTTTTACTCTGCGCCATCTTCGTTGGCTTTCCGATTGCATTCACACTCGGAGCACTTAGCATCATCATGGGCTTTATTGCCCTAGGTCCTGTTGTATTCGATCTTGCAATTTTACAAACACTCTCTGTGATGCAAGATAGCGTCCTAGCATCAATCCCGTTTTTCCTTTTCATGGGATTCTTACTAGAGCAGTCCGGCATTATGGAGCGCTTATTTGGCGCCATTCAGCAATTGTTTGCTGGCGTTCGGGGCTCACTCTATCTCGCCGTGATTGTGACAGCCACTATTTTTGCCGCCGCAACCGGAATAGTAGGGTCGTCAGTTGTCTTACTCGGCGTTATGGCTGCTCCATCCATGATTAAAAGTGGTTACGACGTACGGATGTCTGCAGGAGCCATTACTGCTGGCGGCACATTGGGCATCTTGATACCACCATCAGTGATGTTGATCGTCATGGGGCCGGTGGTTGGGATACCTGCAACAGATTTATTTGCCGCTGCAGTCTTGCCAGGTCTGCTTTTAGCATTCCTCTTTGCTTCCTGGTGCATGATTCGCTGCTGGATCAACCCAGCCTTAGGGCCAGCTCTACCTGTAGAGATGCGAGCAAAATCACTTAAGCCTGTTTTAATGGATTTAATGATTGGTATTGCACCCGTGATTGTGGTTTTATTTGCCACCCTAGGCGTAATACTAGCTGGAATTGCAACGCCAACCGATGCAGGTGCAGTGGGTTGTGCAGCAACCTTCTTGCTCACTACCATGTCTGGGCGCATGACCTTCGCTAAAATCAAAAACTGCGTCATGCAAACCTTGCGTGTCTCCAGCATGATTTTGCTTTTGGTGACTACTTCAAACCTATTTGGGGCTGTATTCTCAAGACTGGGTAGTGCAGATTTTATTGCCAGCTTTCTGACCTCCCTACCATTACCACCGATGGCGATGTTGATCTTGATCTTGTTATTGATTTTCTTACTAGGATGGCCGCTAGAGTGGGTACCTATCGTATTAATTGTCGTGCCTATCTTTCTACCCATCATTAAAGCGGCCGGTATTGATTTAATTTGGTTCAGCACTTTAGTAGCAGTAACACTTCAGACAGCCTGGCTCTCACCACCAGTAGCTCTATCGGCCTACTTCCTTAAAGGGGTCGCGCCATCTTGGAAGATCACGGATATCTATGCTGGTATGTCCCAATTTATGGTGCTGCAAATTATTGCAGTAGTCTTATTATTACTCTTCCCCCAGTTGGCTACGTGGCTGCCATCGGTCAATTGACTTTGAAATAGACGCTGAACCTAACTTATCAAATCAATCTATTACTACTTTTAAGTAAATTATGAATAATCCTGT
>NZ_NCFJ01000030.1:0-18054 GCF_002281105.1 Polynucleobacter sp. 35-46-11 | reverse complement strand
TGGAGTTTGAACTCCGTACTGTATTTGCTCATAAAACAAAACCCCCTTGGTTGGACATAAGGTCCAACTTTTGGGGGTCAGTTCACGAAGGCGGTTTTTCTTTTTCCGCTTGCCGTAAGATCTAGGTATTCAAGTCAAACAGGAGAAACTATGATCTTCGCCATCCTCTTAATGGATCGTCCCGGTACAGCAGAATTGCGCATTCAGGTGCGGCCGGAGCATCGCGCCTATTTAGGTAAGCTTGCAGACAAGATGGCCTTTGCCGGTCCCTTGACATCAGAGGATGGCAAGACCACAGTGGGTAGTTTGCTAGTAATGGATTTTCCTAGCAAGGTAGATGTCGAGGCTTGGTTGGCAGATGAGCCATTCACAAAAGCGGGCGTCTATGAAGAGCCAGTTATTCATGCATTTAATAATGGATGGACGCAAAAGGTCGGATTTCCGCCAGTAGCCTAAATCGAGTTTTATATTCCCTTTAAGGCTGGAATTACTACACAAATGATTTCTTTTAATCTTTCAATCATACGAACCTACATACTCCGAATTACCGGAGGCTTTCTTGCACTCACTTTTGTATTCTGGAGTGCTTGTCACCTTTGGGCCCCTGGTGCCATCAAGAATGCAGCTGAGTCTTATGGCCAAAAGATTGGTTATGAGATCGCCTATCAAGATCTCCGTATTTCCCCTTTAAGGTTACGTGTTGAGCTGGATGGCTTGAAGTTGGTCGATAGACAGCAAGGACAGTTGCTTAAGCTTAAGAAGGCAGTGGTGATGCTGAAGTGGACCCACCTCATGACTGGGGAAATGGGGTTTGATGAGATTCTTTTGTATGAGCCCAGCATCAAGCTCGAAAAGCATGCGACTAAAGGAAGTGCGAGCCAATGGAATTGGCAGGAATTGATTGCTGCTATTACACGCAATCTACCCCCAGAAGATTTAACTACGCCCAAGAAGAGCATCAAAATATCAATCGATGAATTTAAGGTTTCTAATGGCTCATTTGAGCTGTTGGACCCTAATAAAAATTTCCATGAGCGATTTCAGTCACTCTCTATCGAGCTGCGTGATATTGCGAACTACGATAAACAGGGTGATGTGAATGGTGTGCGTGGCCAGTATGGCCTCAATCTCGGTGCACTGAGTTTTACTTTGCCCGGTTTTGATAAAAAGATTGCCTTTAAACGTCTTGCTATTAAGGGTGCATTAGATAATCCTGCGCCAGATACCTTAGGTGCTCAGATTAACTTAGAGATTGATGATGGGCGGATAAGCTCACATTGGGATTTCAAATCCGATAAATCAATTGCGGCCAGAGTCCAGGTAGACAATCTTTCAATCGCACCTTTGATCGCATTGCTTCCGGCTAATAAGGAGCTGTTAACTCAGGGCGGAGTGATTCAGTCTGCTTTAGACATCAGCCTGAAGGGTGATGAGCTGGCTGTGTCAGGAGATTTGCATTTACTGGGCTTGGATTTACTTGAGCAGGGGCAAAAGCAATCGCTCATAAGATGGAGTGATGGTGATGTAAGTCGATTTATTTTTAAGCGCTCAAAAAGTGCTGGCTCAAGTCTGAGTATTGAGGAATTAACGGTTTCTCAACCGGCGCTTCAGTTCGAAATTGATGAAAAAGGTTTTTCCAATTTCAAGCGTTTATTTTCCAAACCGGAGGGCGAGCTTGCGGGGGTAGATAAGTCGCCTGAAGATGTAAAAGAAAAAAAATCATTTTCTCTGAATATTAAGGCATTGAAGCTGCGCGGTGGTGAAGTGTCATTTTCTGACTTAGCCATGAAGCCTAATTTCAAAGTGAACTTGAGAAAGTTCAATGCTAGCTTTGCCAATGTCAATAATCTACATGGACATTCAACGGCAATGACTATGGATGGAGTTCTGGCCGAGTCTGGGTCACTCCGCGGTAAGGGGCAGATTGCATTTGATGATCCTCGACGTAATAACGATGTGACACTCACTTTTAAAAATGTTCCGCTCAATGCCTTCAATCCTGCTGCCATGACCTTTGCAGGCTATCAAATTGCTAGCGGTAGGGTGAACTTAAATTTGCATTACAGCGCCAAGGATGGCGAGCTCAAGGGCGGGAATCAGATTGTGATTAAGAAGATTGAGCTTGGTGAAGAGGTTGCTGATTTTCAGGGAAAAAAATTGCCTTTGGGTTTAGCGATTGCAGTGCTTGAAGATTCCGACGATACGATTGACGTTACCATTAATATTGCCGGCAATGTGGACTCGCCAGAGTTCAGCGCAAGTGGCCTGGTGTGGCAGGCAATCAGCAACGTATTAACTAATGTCGCAACTGCACCATTTAGAGCTCTGGGCGCGCTTCTTGGCATGGGTGCTAACGATGGGGTAAATGCAGTTTTGGGGGAAGCCTTGTTTTTGCCGCCTGATCAAGACCGCCTGGAGAAGTTTGGTGATTTTTTAGCGAAGAAGCCTCATGCGACACTAGAGCTCGCAGGAACTTATGACCCCAATGCAGACAAAGTTGCCTTAGCTCGTGCGACTGCAGATCGCGCCATTCTGAAGGCGGCTGGGGTGAATGTGTCCCCCAATGATTTCATTCCAACACTAGATTTTTCTGATGCCAAGGTGCAGTCTGGCCTGAAATCCGCTTATGCCGAATATGTCGGCAGAATCAAATTGGGCCAACGTTTAATTACCCTTCCAGAGGGTGTTGCGCGTAACGAGCAGTTACACACAGAGCTCATTGCTAGTATCCCTGTGACGGATGAAGACCTGAGAACTTTGGCTAAAAATCGGGCTAAGCTAGCTTCGGATTTCATGGTGAAAAGTAATCCCGCCCTCAAGGATCGAATTAACTTGGGTGAAGTCAAGATTGTCAGCGCAGGGAAGGAGGGCGTTCCCCTCGAAGTCGAGCTCAGAATCAAGTAGACTTGGGGTATGAATTCACCTACATTGCGTCCCTTAGCCATTTTTGCCTCTATTGTTGCCATTGCCTTATCTGGATGCAACTCAATCGAGTCGGCAGCCCAAGATGATTGCACCTCTATTGGCTGGCAAATTGGCAGCAAGGGCTATAACGAGTGCTATAAGGCGCGTGTTTATGAGCGTAAGTTGGACTACTCTCTCCCACCTGGCGACAAGCCATCCCCATCAGTTATTTAACCTAGGGTTTACCCTTAATAAATTCACTTGAGCTCCGTCAAGGACTTGAGTGTAGAAATAACCCAAAATCGATCATGATTTTGGGAATTCCCTATTTAGGTGAGGCAAAGCATTTCTCGCTAATTGGGGCATTCTCAAGCGAGATTGAAGACACATCAAAACAGCAACATTATTGCGATTAGAAATTAGAGACTATTACTATGAATCACCCAAAACCCTCTGGCGAAATCAAAGCTGTTGCCGTGGCAACTGCAGATGATTTAAGGGAAACCATTCGTCGCAAAAGCAAACTCAAGGGACGTCAAGCGGATGATGTGTCCTTGGCAGAGGTTCGCCAGTTAATTGGTGCTGCAGCGGAACGTCGCGATTTACTCATTGAAAATTTACACAAGCTGAATGATGAATATCGCGCTTTGCATGATCGTCATTTAGTTGCCCTCGCAAAAGAAATGAATTTACCGATGGCTGAGGTTTATGAAGTAGCTACTTTCTATCACCACTTTGAAGTAGTGCGTGGCAATGATCCGGTTGCAGATATCACCTTGCGTGTATGTGATGGTATCGCTTGCGAACTGGCTGGTGCGCAAAATCTATTGGCAAAGTTGCCGGCAATTTTAGGTAACCCAAAGATTAAGGTGGAGGCTGCACCATGCGTGGGTCGTTGTGAGCAGGCTCCAGTAGCGGTTGTGCATCAGTACCCAGTGTTATTTGCAACCACCGACAAAGTTGTCGCTGCTGTCAAAAATAATTTGACAACTCAGCCAATGGCCAAAGACAGTGCGAATTTTGATCCTGCAGCCTTGGCTGAAAAGGGTGTCTCTCCTCAGGGTGAAAATCAAGCTCTTTCGCCTGATTATGTGGGTTATGAATCTTATCGCGCACAAGGTGGTTACGCTTTAGCCAAAGAAATTATTGATGGCAAGAAGGATGCCGAAAGCATCATCAAGGCCATGGAAAACTCTGGCCTTCGTGGTCTCGGTGGCGCGGGTTTCCCAGCAGGGCGTAAGTGGCGGATTGTGAAAGATCAACCTGCTCCTAAGTTGATGGCAGTGAATATTGACGAAGGTGAGCCAGGTACATTTAAAGACCGCACTTATTTAGAACGTGATCCGCATCGCTTCTTAGAGGGTTTGTTAATTGCAGCCAATGTAGTTGGTGTTGATGCTTGCTATATTTATTTGCGTGATGAGTACCACGGTTGCCGCGAATTACTCGAAGTAGAGCTAGCTAAGCTGATTGCAAATCCGCCATTTAAATTGCCGCTGATTGAGTTACGTCGTGGTGCGGGCGCTTATATCTGCGGTGAAGAATCTGCCATGATTGAAAGCATCGAAGGTAAGCGTGGCGAACCCCGCATGCGCCCCCCATATATTGCGCAGGTCGGATTATTTGGTCGTCCAACGCTCGAACATAACTTCGAGACGCTCTATTGGGTACGTGACATTGTTCAGCGTGGCCCTGAGTGGTTTAGCTCTTTTGGTCGCCATGATCGCAAAGGCTTACGAAGCTTCAGCGTTAGCGGGCGCGTCAAGAACCCCGGTGTGAAGTTGGCCCCAGCCGGTATCACGATTCAGGAATTGATTGACGAGTATTGTGGCGGCATGCAAGATGGTCACAAGTTCTACGGCTACCTACCTGGTGGCGCATCAGGTGGCATCTTGCCAGCAACCATGAATGACATTCCGCTGGACTTTGATACCTTGCAGCCTTATGGCTGTTTCATTGGCTCTGCTGCGGTGATGGTGTTTGGTGATAAAGACAAGGCGCGCGATATGGCACTTAATGTCATGCACTTTTTTGAGCACGAGAGTTGTGGTCAATGTACGCCATGTCGTGTAGGCACTAGCAAGGCTGCCAAGTTAATGCAGTCGCCATCTTGGGATCAAGACACTTTAGAAGACTTGGCAACTGTAATGGTTGATGCTTCTATCTGTGGCCTAGGTCAAGCTGCACCCAATCCGATTCGTTGCATTGCTAAATATTTCCCAGAAGAAGTTTAATAAGGAAGTTGCTTAATAAAAGAATAGGGAATAACGAGACAAATATGAACGCACCAGTAAATCCTAAAGAGCTTGAATTGCAAACCGTTGAGTTCAAACTAGACGGGCAAACCATCGTTTCTTACGAAGGCGAGACTATTCTCAAAGCGGCCAAACGACATGGTATTGATATTCCGCATCTGTGTTTCAAAGACGGCTACCGTCCCGATGGTAACTGTCGCGCTTGCGTTGTAGAGATTAATGGCGAACGCACGTTGGCGCCAAGTTGCTGCCGTAGCGCTACTCCAGGAATGGATGTCAAAGCGAATAGCGAGCGTGCACTGAAGAGTCAAAAGCTGGTACTCGAGATGTTGCTGTCCGATATGCCTGACGAAGGATTTAAATGGGTAGGTGACAGTAAAGAAGAAGAGCAAAAAAATCAACATGGCGAGCTCAGCACCTGGGCTGCCCGCATGGATGTCACAGTACGTCCAGAGCTCAAGGCATTGCGCCGTGAAAAAGTCAGCAATGACGTATCTCACCCAGCGATGGCCGTGAACTTAGATGCTTGTATTCAATGTAATCGTTGCGTGCGCGCTTGTCGTGAAGAACAGGTGAATGATGTGATCGGCTACGCAATGCGTGGCGCTCATAGCGAGATCGTATTTGATTTGAATGACCCTATGGGTGACAGTACTTGCGTTGCTTGTGGCGAGTGTGTACAGGCTTGTCCAACAGGTGCGTTAATGCCTAAGGGATTGATCGGCTCACAAACCGTGGATCGCAAAGTGGATTCAGTATGTCCTTTCTGCGGCGTCGGTTGCCAAATTACTTACAACGTTAAAGATGAAAAGATTGTCAGTGTTGAGGGTCGCGATGGCCCAGCCAACCACAACCGCCTTTGTGTTAAAGGTCGCTTTGGTATGGACTACATCCACAATCCACAGCGCTTAACCAAGCCGCTGATTCGTAAAGCAGGTGTTGCTAAAGATGAGGCCTTGCTTGAAGGCAAGCAAGATTGGTCTGAGATCTTCCGTGAAGCGACGTGGGAAGAGGCTCTAGAAGTTGCTGGTGGCGGCCTTAAAAAGTTGAAAGATCAATACGGCAATAAAGTGTTAGCTGGATTCGGTTCTGCAAAAGGCAGTAACGAAGAAGCCTACTTATTCCAAAAATTGGTACGCACTGGTTTTGGTAGCAATAACGTTGACCATTGCACCCGTCTTTGCCATGCATCATCTGTCGCTGCTCTGTTAGAGGGTGTTGGTTCTGGCGCAGTAAGTAATCAAGTAAACGATGTTGAGCACTCAAGCCTTATTTTCTTGATCGGCTCAAACCCAACAGCAAACCATCCCGTTGCTGCTACCTGGTTTAAGAACGCTGCTAAACGCGGTGCAAAAATTGTATTGTGTGATCCACGTGCGACCGAAATCAGTAAACATGCCTGGCGCACGATGCAGTTCAAGCCAGATACTGACGTTGCCATGCTCAATGCGATGATCTTTACGATCATTGAAGAAGGTCTTGCTGATAAAGAATTTATTGCCAATCGCGCCAATAACTTTGAGGCTCTCAAAGAAAATATCAAGGGCTACAGCCCTGAAGCAATGGCGCCACTCTGCGGTATTCCTGCGGAAACATTGCGTGAAGTGGCTAGAGAATTTGCTACAACTAAATCTGCCATGATTTTGTGGGGCATGGGTGTCAGCCAGCACGTTCACGGCACTGACAATGCTCGTTGCTTAATTGCCTTGGTGAGTATTACCGGTCAAATTGGTAAACCTGGATCTGGCTTGCATCCACTGCGTGGACAAAATAACGTTCAGGGTGCTAGTGATGCGGGATTAATTCCGATGATGTTCCCGAACTACCAACGCGTTGACAATCCAGAAGCGCACGCGTGGTTTGAGAAATTCTGGGATACCCCATTAGATAAGAAGCCTGGCTATACCGTTGTAGAGATCATGCATAAGATCACTGCGCCGGACAGTGATCCAGACAAGATTCGTGGCATGTATGTCGAGGGCGAGAACCCTGCGATGAGTGACCCTGATTTGAATCATGCACGTCATGCTTTAGCTGCCTTAGATCTGTTGGTTGTGCAAGATATCTTCATGACTGAGACCGCACTCTTGGCAGACGTAGTATTGCCAGCAAGTGCATGGCCAGAGAAGGTTGGTACTGCTAGCAATACGGATCGTATGGTTCAGATGGGCAAGAAAGCCATCAATCCTCCTGGAGATGCCAGACCTGATTTGTGGATCATTCAGCAAATTGCGAAGCGCATGGGCTTGAACTGGAACTACCAAGGTCCGGATGATGGTGTTGCAGAGGTTTATGATGAAATGCGTCAAGCAATGCATGCGGCCATTAACGGTATTACTTGGGAGCGCCTAGAAAAAGAATCCAGCGTGACATACCCATGCTTGTCTGCGGAAGACCCAGGTCGTCCAATTGTGTTTAACGACAAGTTTGATACTAAAGATGGCAGAGTGAAGTTGGTACCAGCCGATATCATCCCTGCGAATGAGCGCCCAGATGCGGAGTATCCATTTGTGCTGATTACAGGTCGTCAGCTAGAGCATTGGCATACCGGCAGTATGACTCGCCGCGCAACCGTCTTGGACGCGATCGAGCCAATGGCTACTGTGTCAATGCATGGCGAGGATATGACTCAGTTGGGCGTTTCAGCTGGCGATGTCATTACCGTTCAGTCACGTCGTGGCGAAGTAGGGATTCATGTGCGTAGAGATGATGGCACTCCACGTGGCGTGATCTTTATTCCATTCGCTTACTATGAAGCTGCAGCCAACTTAATCACCAACCCTGCCTTAGACCCGTTTGGCAAGATTCCGGAATTTAAGTACTGCGCAGTCAAGCTAGCTAAAGGTGGTCAGGCTGCTGCAGTGATGGGTTATGGTACTAATGATCCTGAGAGACAGAAAGCGACGGTAAGTTAATTCGTTGCTTAACTTAGTCTAATTCAACAAAGCCCCTGAAATAGGGGCTTTGTTGTTCTGATGACATAAAAGTACCCAAATAATGATTGGCCTTTAGAATTGATCTTCTATGGCCAGTTTAAAACCCCAAACTTCAGTAGCTAATCCCAAAGCAGAATTACCTGTCCTCATTATTGGAGCCGGGTTAGCCGGTTTAACCGTTGCTCTGCACATGGCGGAGACACAGCCAGTCATTGTGATGGCTAAGCGTGGTCTGGGTGAGGCTGCAACTGCCTGGGCGCAGGGTGGCATTGTTGGGGTGGTTGATAAAGAGCATGACAGTATTGATGCTCATGTCGCCGACACACTAGATGCAGGCGCAGGCCTTGTAGTGGAATCAACTGCACGTTACATTGCCGAAGAAAGTGCTGAAGCGATTCGTTGGCTGGTTGAGCAGGGCGTTCCGTTTACTGCTGATGAAACTGGTCCGATGGGTTTGCACCTCACGCGTGAAGGCGGTCATAGTCAACGTCGCATTGCGCACGTTGCCGATGCAACTGGTAAAGCCATTCATGAGGTATTGCTCGATAAGGCAAGAGCCCATAAAAATATTCAGCTACTAGAGCATTGGATTGCTTTAGATTTGATTACCAATCGTCACTTAGATGCCAAGACGCAACGTACCAAACCGAACCGTTGCTATGGTGTGTATGCGCTCGATATTAAAAATAATCGCGTAGAAACAATTGAAGCTAAGTCAGTGGTATTGGCTACTGGTGGCGTCGGTAAAGTCTATCGCTACACCAGCAACCCAGACACTGCTACTGGCGATGGTATTGCCATGGCCTGGCGTGCGGGTTGCCGCGTCGGTAATATGGAGTTTATTCAGTTTCATCCAACGTGCCTTTATCACCCCAGTGACAGAACCTTTTTGATTACTGAGGCAATGCGGGGTGAGGGTGGCTTACTCAAGCTGCCAAACGGCACTCGCTTTATGCCTGAACATGATGAGCGCAATGAGTTAGCTCCTCGTGACATTGTTGCTAGGGCAATCGACTTTGAGATGAAGAAGCACGGCTTAGATTACGTGCATCTGGATGCCACTCATTTAGGCGAAGCATTTATTAAAGAGCATTTCCCGATGATCTATGCGCGTTGCATGACTTTGGGTCTAGATATCACTAAAGAGCCTATCCCAGTCGTACCCGCAGCGCATTACACCTGTGGTGGTGTTGTAACGGATCTCAAAGGAAAAACAGACTTGCCAGGCTTATATGCAGTAGGTGAGGCGACCTATACGGGGCTTCATGGTGCCAATCGCTTGGCCAGCAACTCCCTGTTGGAGTGCGTAGTGATTGGTAAAGCTGCTGCTCAGGATATCTCGTCACTCAAGACTCCGGCGATGCCCAGTTTGCCCTTATGGGATGAGAGTCAGGTTGAGGATGCGGATGAGCAGGTGGTCATTGCCCATAATTGGGATGAGCTACGTTCATTGATGTGGAACTACGTTGGCATTGTGAGAACCAATCGAAGACTGGAGCGTGCATTACACCGCATTAAGCTCCTCAGATATGAAGTACAAGAGTATTACGCGAACTTTAAAGTCACACGCGACCTCATTGAGCTGCGCAACCTCTTGGAATGTGCGGAACTGATCGTGAGATCGGCTCTCATGCGCAGAGAGAGCAGGGGATTGCATTACAGCCGCGATTACCCGGGGACTTGGGCCGTTTCTTATCCGACCATTCTGACGCCTCAAGCTGAGGGAAATTCTGAAGGCCCTGAAGCCTAAAAATGGATTGTTATGCGGATATTCTCATTGAGAAATCCACTGCCTTAATATCTTTAGTCAGCTTTCCGAGTGAGATGCGATCAACCCCAGTAGCGGCGATTGCACGCATCTGATCTAGGTCGATGCCACCAGAAGCCTCCAATAAAGCGCGACCATTAGTAAAGGCAACCGCCTCTTTCATTTGCTCGGTAGTGAAGTTATCAATCAGGATGCTCTTTGCCCCAGCATCCAAAGCCTCTTTCAATTCAGCAAAGTTCTCCACTTCCACCTGAATATCCACCCCAGAATTCAATGCTTGTGCCGCTTTCACTGCGGCTGCAACACCACCCGCAGCAGCAATGTGATTCTCTTTAATCAAGATGCCATGCCAAAGTGCAAGACGCTGGTTTTGGCCGCCACCGACACGGACTGCGTATTTCTGCGCTTGACGTAAGCCAGGAATCGTCTTGCGTGTATCGAGTACGGCGCAACCTTTAGGGTTTGGGCTAACGCCTGCAATGGCTTCAACGTGTTGACGCGCAATGCTTGCAGTCCAAGACAATGTCTGCAAGAAATTAATACAAGGACGCTCAGCAGACAGCAGGGCGCGAGAATTGGCTTCAATATCGCAAACCTTGGTATCAGACTTCATCAAGTCGCCCTCCAGGTAGTACCAAGTCACTTTTACTGCAGGATCGAGTTTCTTCAGGGTGCCCTCGAACCAATCTACCCCGCACAGAACAGCCTGCTCACGAACAATTAATTGAGCATGAACAGGTTTGCTAGGAACCAATTGCGCAGTCCAGTCGCACTTGCCAATGTCTTCCATTAGTGCATCGGCAATATTGCGTTGGCGGGCCTGCTCTAAGGTTTCGTTGTAATCAAACATAGTATCTTTTAATCAAGCAACGCCAATGTTCTTTACAAAGCCATGCTGCGCTCTTGCAAGCAGGTCAGGATGGTTCTGAGTGAAATCTAGCATGTGCTCAATACAGCCGAGAGCCTTAACTCGTACATCTTCCTCAATGAATATCTCACCAGAGGCATTCTCTAAGCAATCCAAAATTCCTTGCAAGCCATTCATGGCCATCCAAGGGCAGTGAGCACAGCTCTTACATGTCGCACTGTTGCCGGCAGTTGGAGCTTCGATCAATACTTTATTTGGTGCTAGTTGGCGCATGCGATGCAAGATGCCATTATCGGTAGCCACAATATATTCAGTAGCGCTACCTTCTACTACAGCCTTAATCATGGCTGAGGTAGATCCCACTACATCTGCTAAATCCACAACTCCTTGTGGGGATTCGGGGTGAACCAAAACCATGGCATTGGGATGTGCGGCCATCAACATTTCTAATTCAACTGCCTTAAATTCATCATGAACAATGCAGGCGCCATTCCACAACAACATATCAGCACCAGTCTGTTCTTGAATATAGCGACCTAAGTGACGATCAGGTGCCCACAGAATTTTCTTACCTTCAACTTTGAGTTGATGAACGATGGCTAAGGCACAAGAGCTTGTTACCATCCAGTCGGCTTGCGCTTTAACTGCAGCACTAGTATTGGCATAGACCACTACAGTGCGATCTGGATGCATTGCTCTAAATGTAGCAAAGTCAGTCGCTTCGCAGCCCAGGTCTAAAGAGCAGGTTGCTTCCAAATCTGGCATAAAGACGCGCTTCTCAGGACTCAGAATCTTGGCAGACTCACCCATAAAACGGACGCCAGCCACAATCAAATTTTTCGCAGAATGATTCTTACCAAAACGCGCCATCTCCAAAGAGTCGGCAACAAAGCCGCCGGTCTCCATAGCTAGATCCTGAATATCGCCATCTACATAGTAATGAGCCACCAATGCAGCATCTTTCTCGATTAGCAATTGCTTAATACGAGCAACAACTGCAGCTTTTTCAACCCCATGAAGTTGTGGGGGTGTTTTGGCCCAAGCTTGGGCGGTGCAGGTAGCCCCGGCAGCATTCTGCTGGGGGTAGTCAAAGGCGATAGGGGTGCTAGCAGTTGAAGTCATGAGTAATTTTATCTCTATTGCAGCAACTCATGAGGGCAGACCTTAGTTATTTAAAATGGCAACTTTGCTTCAGGCTTAGCTGCCAACAACACCGCCTTAAACTCTGCCTGAATACGCTTGATAGCCTCTTCACTATCTGCCTCAAAACGCATTACTACCACTGGAGTGGTATTAGATGGTCTAGCCAGACCAAAGCCATCGGCATATTCCACGCGGACACCATCAATGGTGTTGATAGATTCAGAAGTAGGGAACTTGGCATTTGCCTTAATAGTTTCGAGTAGTGCAAAAGGCTCACCTTCAGCACAAGCTAGCTGCAACTCTGGTGTACAGATCGCATTAGGCAAGTGATTAAGCGTGTCGCTCGGATTTTTCTCTTTACTGAGGATCTCTAACAAGCGTGCGCCGGTATACAGGCCATCATCAAACCCAAACCAACGATCCTTAAAGAAGATGTGGCCGCTCATCTCACCAGCAAGCGGCGCGCCAGTTTCTTTGAGCTTAGCCTTGACTAAAGAATGACCTGTTTTCCACATAATCGGTTCGCCACCATGTTCTTTTACATAGGTCGCTAGATTACGAGTGCACTTCACATCGTAAATAATTTGACCGCCAGGATTGCGTGAGAGAACATCTTTAGCAAAGAGCATCATTTGACGGTCAGGGAAAATCACTTGACCATCTTTAGTCACTACACCTAAGCGATCGGCATCCCCATCAAAGGCGAGACCTAATTCATTATCGGTAGTCTGGAGGTTTTTGATGAGATCTTGTAAGTTCTCAATATGAGCAGGATCTGGATGGTGGTTAGGAAAATGACCATCAACTTCACAGAACAGCTCTTGCACTTCACAACCCAGGGCTCTAAATAGCTTGCCCGCAAATGCACCACCAACACCATTCCCGCAATCCACAGCAATCTTCATAGGGCGAGCCAGCTTTACATCGCCAACGATATAGTTAATGTACATCGGGAAAATATCAAAGGTGCTACGTGTTCCTTGACCGGTCACAAATTGCTTGGTTTCAATGCGTTTACGTAAGTCCTGAATTTTTTCCCCGTAAATCGCCGCTGTTCCCAATACCATTTTGAAGCCGTTATAGTTCGGTGGGTTGTGGCTACCAGTAATCATGATGCCGGATTTCGGCGTTTTGCCATTAATGTTGTGATTGGCTGCAAAGTAGACCATTGGTGTAGCAACCATGCCGATATCAATCACATTAATACCGGTAGAGAGTAGCCCTTCTGTTAATGCCTCAATCAAGCTAGGACCAGATAGACGGCCATCTCGACCAATCACGATATCAGTCTCACCAAGCTCACGCATCTCAGTACCAAAAGCTTGGCCAATCAATTTGGCGATAGAGGGATCTAAAGTCTCATCAATAATGCCGCGGATATCGTAAGCCTTGAAAATCGATGGAGACAATTGCATTGCGGATCCTTCAGTAAAAAACCCAAATCTTGCTTGGGCGATAACTAGTTATTTGAATTTAATAGATTAATACGGGCAGCAGTAACGGCATCTATGTCTGCACTAGCAGCAATATCATTTTGATGACTTGCGAGGGCCTTCTCAATCGGCTTGGCTAGCACCTTACCGTATTCCACGCCAGGTTGATCAAAGCTATTGATATTCCACAATGCACCTAATGTGGCAGTGCGGTTCTCATACAAAGCGAGCAGGGCGCCAAGATAGAAAGCATTGAGCTTGGGCAGCAATAATAGATTGCTTGGGCGCTTACCTGGATACACGTCATTCGGGTTGCTTGCAGTTTTGCCATTCGCTAATGCTTGCGCCTGTGCCAAGCAATTGGAGAGCAGAATACGATGGTGCGCTAAAGCCTCAGGCCGATCGCTCATCGGTTCACGCACTGCGATGAAATCAATTGGAATGATTTCTGTACCCTGATGGAAAAGTTGGAAGTAGGAGTGCTGTGCATTACTACCCGCACTACCAAATACCACTGGTGAAGAATGTTTCACCGGCTTACCGTTGCGATCTACCCTCTTGCCATTACTTTCCATGTCAAGCTGTTGCAACCACTTTGGAAACCAGTCCAAGGCATCTGCATACGGAATGGCTGCATAGGCTTTGATATTGTGTTTCTCTTGCTGGTACAGCAAAGAGAGTGCCATGATGACTGGCAGATTTTGTTCTAGAGGTGCATTCTTAAAATGCAAATCCATTGCTTCAGCACCAGCCAAAAACTGCTTAAAGGTTTCAAAGCCATATTGCAGGGCAATCGGTAAACCTACTGCCGACCAGACAGAGTAGCGACCACCGACCCAATCCCAGAAGGGGAAGATGTTGTCTTCGCTGACACCAAATTCTTTTGCCGCTGGAATATTGGCGGTCACAGCATATAAGGCATGCTCAATTTGACTATGAGTGCAGCCGCTATCTTTAAGCCAGGCAACAACGGCTTTAGCATTCATAGAAGTTTCAAGAGTCGTGAATGACTTTGAGACCACAATCACGCGGGTGCTATGAGGCTGAGCGCGCGCCAAGATGCGCGCCAGCTCGGCAGTATCAATATTGGCCAAGAAATGCATCCGCATGCCGCGGCTTTCAATGCCTGGAACATGAGCTAAGGCTTCAATAGCTAGGCGAGGACCAAAGTCTGATCCACCAATACCAATGTGTATAACGTCAGTGATGCCAACCCATTTGTTGCACAGCGCTTCAATGCGATGCCAAACCTCAGAAACCTCCGGCATAACATCTTTGCCATCGATTAAAACTGGCGTTTTACTGAGATTGCGAAGTGCAGAATGCAGGGCGGGGCGATCCTCGCTATTGTTGATGTGTTTTCCAGCAAATAGATCTGCAATGAACTGCTCTAACTGAGATTTGCGAGCATTCGCAAACAACTTTGACCAAGTGCCGATATCTATACCCTGATAGGCGGTATCGAGCACCACATCCAGGGCAGAGTGAATACATTTGTTAGCTAATTGGGCTTGCATAGACATTGCTGGATTTTATCAATAAGGGCATCAAAATCCCCTTAAAACGCTGAAAATGTTACGATTTCATTAATAACAAGGCTTTAGCTGAGGCAAAAGTCATTACAAAATTGAGACATATCTGAAATCAGGTCAGGAATAGCAGAATGGAGCAGGTTGATTGCGTCGTAGTTGGCGCTGGAGTAGTTGGTTTAGCGGTGGCCCGGGAAATGGCCTTGCAGGGTCGAGAAACGATCTTGCTCGAGCGTGAGGATTCTTTTGGAACCATCAGCAGTGCTCGTAATAGTGAAGTCATTCACGCGGGGATTTATTACCCAAAAGATTCTCTCAAGGCCAAACTCTGCGTGGAAGGCAATCGCCTTCTGTATGAATACTGCCGCAGTCACCAAGTGAGTCATCGGGCGTATGGCAAGTTAATTGTTGCTGCAGATACTAGTCAGTTGGATGATCTGCAAGCCATTTTGTACAAAGCCCAAAAAAATCAAGTCCCTGATATCAGGATGATTTCTGGAGCGCAGGCTAAGACTTTAGAGTCACAGCTGCAGTGCGAGGCTGCGCTACTCTCAGGCTCCACAGGTGTAGTGGATAGCCACGGCTTAATGCTGTCCTTGCTTGGTGGTTTTGAGGATGCAGGCGGTATGGTTGCCTATCAATCTCCATTGCTCAGCGCTAAACCTATTGGCAGCAATGCCGAAGGCAGCTTTGAGCTCACGATTGGTGGCGCTGATGGCATGACCATTCAGACTAAGCTGCTGATTAATTGCGCGGGACTGAGTGCGCCAGCGTTAGCTCAAAAAATTGAAGGCCTCTCGAAAGATCTCATACCCAAAGCCTACTTTGCAAAAGGCAATTACTTCTCTTTATCTGGAAAATCGCCATTCAGTCATTTGATTTATCCGATACCCGAACCTGGCGGACTAGGTGTTCATCTGACCCTCGATATGGGTGGTCAGGCAAAGTTTGGTCCAGATGTGGAGTGGCTTGATATTGATGAGGAAAGCCAGATTAATTACACAGTCGATCCCAAGCGAGGAGAGGGTTTTTATGCAGCAGTAAGGCAGTATTGGCCAGGCCTCAAAGACGGTGCTCTGCAACCTGATTACTCTGGTGTCAGGGCCAAAATCGTCCCGCCAAATGCCCCAGCAGGAGACTTTTACTTTGAAGGACCCCGGCAGCATCAGCTCCAGGGCTTATTTAATCTGTATGGCTTTGAGTCCCCAGGTCTCACCTCTTGTTTGGCCATTGCCCAGCATTTAGAGGCGCAAATCAAAAGTTCTCTATAATCTAGGACTCAAATCAGGAAGAGTGGCAGAGCGGTTGAATGCACCAGTCTTGAAAACTGGCGAGGATGAAAGTCCTCCGTGAGTTCGAATCTCACCTCTTCCGCCACTTACGACACCAGAGCCCCAATAAACGGGGCTCTTCGTTTTTAAGGCTCCTCTACCCACCATCCCACCCACCACTAAAACATTGTCTGAATCTGGACTTGGTTAGAGGTCATTTAATTGTGGATTTCTCTACAGCGTTGGGCGAGATACTCATAAACGTCAAAACTAGGTACATTCTCGGCACCATTAATAACCGGCACATCCCCAAAGCTCAGAAAAGCTGTAACCAACTGCTCTGACTCAATGAGGGTATTTAAAGGCGACTGCAGGAAACCATCAACCACTTTCTTGCAGGCATCAATCGCATCATCAAGTTCCTCAAACTCCCCAATCCTAAGCCAAGGACTTTCACTTAGGAGGCTGCGATCGCTATAGACATCAACGCTAAATGACTTGTATAAATTATTTACTTGCATAGTCATCTCCTGAGTTTTCCGTAGGATACATAGCATAAGCTCAGGAGATAACCATTACTCAATTGGTGGATTGAACACTCCTCTCCCGAATAAATACCTGCACTTGCTCAATAGTCCAAAAGGAAGATCGACCGATTTTGATCGGCTTTGGAAACTCACCTTTCTGAACCATCAGCCAAAACTTAGATTTAGAAACTGGCATTACCTTCAATATTTGTGGAATTCTCATCAAGGTAATTGGTAGGATCTGAGGACTTGATTGACTCATCACCATCTTCTTAGCGGGCGCGTTTTGAATTTTTACGATATGCCTGCATAGTCATCTTTGCAGAACTCATTTTTGTGTATCCATACGAGCGATACAGACTGTATAAGCGAATTGCCATCATGAAATTTAATCTCCGTTTTACGTTTTGTTATGAATCGTTTTGTGTGCTGCTGAAGTACAATGTAATCCATGTACCAGCCGCTATGTCTGCTGTAGAGACAAAATCAGCACCACAAGCCCACGACCTGGGTGAACTATTGCCTGCACCAGTAGCTATTACTGTCGATACGCTTCCACAAGCCGAGATTCAAACTGAAACAGCAACAGAGCTCATCAAGCGGGCTTTGAACCCCCTACCTACGGATTCGAGCCCCGAAACCGATGGCAGCATCAACCCAGAAGCCTCTAGCAACATCAAATCCAAGAGAGGGTGTGAGCGTGTACAGAAGATCATTAATGAGAAGCGCGATCTAGAAAAGCGGGTTGAAGACTTGCAGGTTACAGTCACCAGCTTGCAAGATGTGATCCGTAAATATGAAGTAGAAAGCAAGTTGGTGGGCAATGTCATGACTCTGGCTGATGCCAAGAAAAAACCATCGTCATTGGTTTCAGATGCAAAGCTACAGATGCTCAATTTTTTAAATACTCGCTCAGATGAAATCGATCACATTGACAAGGCGATCTGCTTTAATAAATACATGTCAGATCCTTTTTATATGCAGGTGTTTGTGCAGAACAATCAGCCCGAGCAATGGCAGACCATGATTGAGTCCATTTATGAAGCAATTGAAAGGCCGGAGCCAAGTTTTGCAAATGCCAAACATAGCGTAGTTCGTGGTCTTCAGCCCATACGGGCGAGAACCTCTACCTTAGGTGCGCCACTAGCTAGTTCTGAAAACCCGATGGATCGAGTTGCGCAACATTTAGGCAATATGGGGATATAGATAGCTGTAAATTACATGCTACTTAAAATTAGTGGCATGTAGACAAAAATGTCTTTAGACAGCCAAATCACCTGATTTTGTCTACAAAACAGTCGATTTGGCCATTTCTCGTCAACAACTTAACTTATATCGTAAGGATCAAGCAATTGATGCTGTGAGGGGTTATCTGTAAATGCGTTGCAAGCCTTCATTTCCCCCCAAAGATTTGGAAAGC
>NZ_NCFJ01000296.1:0-3202 GCF_002281105.1 Polynucleobacter sp. 35-46-11 | reverse complement strand
GGTCAAAGCCAATAGAGAAAAGTTAAAAACCCATTTATTCATTTTTTCAGTATTTTTAGTTGGAGGGATTATTGGGGCAATCAGCTTTAAAAAAGTTGGCTATATTTCGGTGGTGCCGCTTTCCCTATCCCTCATCTTTATCGCTGGCTTGCAGATCTATCAGGACATTAGGGCAATCATGCGCGATCGACTATCCTAGTCTTTCGCTGATTCTGCTGCGGGTCACTAAGGCATATCAAAATTTATTGAGAATAGATGTGAACGAAAACCAACATTTTGGCCAAATATTAGAGGTGTTTCGAAGTGAAGCCCTGAAAATATAGGAGAAAATTCAAGGAGATCCGCGACATCAACAGGTGCGCCTCTTGAAGATGGAGGATATTGCAGAAAGAAGCTTTCCCACTTGGTCAATGCGCTTTTTCTTAGCAAAAGAAATTCTTACAAAGATGCCAAATCTCACTGGAGTATTGGATGGCTTGCCGGAGCATGATGTTGAGCTCCTTAGGTTAATGCGTACAGCAGCAGAATAATTGCTGTGAGCACTCTCTCGCTATAGGCCTTAAGCGAGCAACTTGCGGAATGCGAAGGTAGTCTACCTAATGGCATCTATCTACACTATTGGCATGAAGCGGCTAATCTACTTTCTTCTTATTGCATCATTTGGTATTGCCCTTGCGCAAGAGTCATCTAATCCCTATGACTTAAAGGTCGGGGTCACTAGATCGGGCGATCGCTTTCAGGTGATCGCAAGCTATGAGGTGCCCATTACTGTATGCGAAGCCTTTTCATTTATTACTGACTATGAAGGCATCAAAAATTTACCTGGAATAGTTGATTCAAAAGTACTCTCCAGATCGGGCAATAAAGTAAGAGTGGCCCGCTTACTCGAAGAAAGGATTTTATTTATCCCATTTGAGATGCGATCCGAGCTTGAGTACGTTGAGGTCCCTAATAGGACCTTGCTCTTTGAGCAGCTCAGTGGAGATACAAAATATTACAAGGGAAGTTGGCGGCTATTGTCTGAGAAGGATTCCACTATCTTTAAATATGATGCACAGGTTGAGCCAAGCTCTTTGGTGCCATCAGTGGTGATTGAGTTCTTCATTAAAAATATTGTGCGTCGACAGTTTGAGTCCATGGCTGAGATGGCATCACTCAAGAAGTCGGTCGTGGCAAAGACGTGCAGGTAGGCCAGCTTTTAGGCTAAGATTAACTCTATGACAAATCTCAATCAATTGCCTAGCGATCTACCTATTCCTCAGGATGATGGGGCAGCCAAGCACCTGGTGGGCATGTGTTTACCCACCATTTCTTTAAACACAACTACCGGTAAGCGATTTAATCTCGGTGAGCTTAAGGGCCGCTTAGTGATTTACTGCTACCCAATGACGGGGCAGCCGAATGTAGCTTTGCCTGATGGGTGGGATCAGATGCCGGGAGCAAGGGGATGTACACCACAAAGCTGCTCGTTCAGAGATCACTATCAGGAGCTTCGCTCTTTAGGTGCAGACGTTGTGGGATTGAGTGTGCAACATACCGAATACCAGCAAGAGATGGCTGATCGCCTCCATTTACCATTTGCTGTGCTCAGTGATGTGGACTATCAATTTCAGCAAGCTCTGCAGTTGCCGACTTTTGTTGCGGCCGGAATGACTCTGTTAAAGCGTATTACCTTGGTGGCGAATGATGGTGTGATTGAGGCTGTGCACTACCCAATTTTTCCAAGCGACAGTGATCCGGCTTGGGTCATCGATTATTTGAAAAATAATCCCGTCTGATTTTAATTAAGGCAAATTGTATTTGGCCCAGGTGAACAGTACGTTCCCAGCGTTTTGTCCGCCAGGCACGTAGGCAGTTTGAATGCTGAGATCTTTATAGCTGATTGAAGCAATCGGGAGCACCCCAGGGAAGGGGATGTAGTTCATGATGTCTTGTCGTGACATGATGAAAGCAGTTGCTCCAACGCCATACTTCCAGTCAGGACTATTGCCAATGTTCCATATTGGTATCCATCCATAGCCCACCATGTACTGGTAAATGCCATGAGAGTCCTTGAAGGTCATTCCATAAATACCTTCCCAATTGCCACTCTCATTTATTAAGCCTCTTCCAAACCCAATTCCCATGGGATATTCGGTGTACTCATTAATCTTGTCCTGAGAGTACGCATAGGGCATGTGATAGGTGTAGAGGGGGATATAAAGTTCATTTCCACCTTTATCCCAAATAGACTCAAGGTGGCCCGTTGCGGTTTGGAACCAGTTTGAGACGCTTTCAGCATGGAGTGCCGCCAACGGCATGCAGAGAAGCAAAATGACAATAAATCTACGGCACATAACGAATATTTGTAAACCTGGTAAAGAAAAGTGCCGCCTAATTGAGGATTGATGCTGTTTTTTTATAAGAGACTACTTCAGCTGACGAGATTATATGTTGCTTTGCAGCAATATTTCCTTGCTAAGCCTCAAATAAGTGATTAATATGGTGCAGTGCAACAAATAACCCTTTAAAGGAAATGCCATGTTCAATAATCAATTCGCAGGAAATCAAGCTAAATCTGTAGAAAGCGCTCGCGCTCTAGGTCAAACCGCCCTTGAGAATGCTCAAGAGCTAGCAGAAATCAATTACCAAGCAGCACAACAAGCTGTAGCAAATGCGCAAGCAAAAGCTGCTGAGTTATTAAAAGGTAAAGATGCCAAAGCCGCATTAGATCTTTTGCAAAGCCCAGAAGTTCAAGAGGCTGTTGCAGAAGTTGCCGCTTATCAGAAAAAAGTTGCTGCAGTGCTGCGTCGTGGCAACCAAGAGTTAGTGGAAGCAGTAGAGGCGGCTATTGACCAATCACAAGATGATTTGAAGAGCTTTGTAGCAGCAGCGACTTCAAAAGCGCCTGCTGGCTCTGAGGCTTATGTAAGCGCCTTTACATCTGCATTCAACACAGCAATGCAAAACTTTGATCAAGTGCGCTCTACCACTCAAGACGCTTTTGCAAATTTTGAGAAAAGTGTTGAAACAGCAATGAAGACGGCACAAGGTCAGTTTGGTCAGACTCCAAAGGCAACAAAAAGCCGCGCTAAGTAAATAGTAGTTACGAGTTGTAAATGAGAAGCCACCTACTGAACTGACCCCCAAAAGTTGGACAGTTTAATTAGGTTAGCACGAGGGATTGAGTTCGGTAATTTACCGGGCTCAATCCCTTTAGTTT
>NZ_NCFJ01000295.1:0-3206 GCF_002281105.1 Polynucleobacter sp. 35-46-11 | reverse complement strand
CAGCATTTTTGCGTCGCTCCGAATGAGTACTCTTAACCATAAGTCTTAAAAGCAAAAATTGTGATGACTGATCCGAAGCGAAACGATATTTTTGAGGATGCAAATGGTGTGAGGGTTGCCGTTAAGCAGCTTTATCCTCCAAATGCTTTGGGGGTAAGCTACGTTGAATATAAAAACCTCAGTGACTCCAACCTTCGCTTCTTACCCTTAGAGCAATTTCATGAAAATTTTCGTTGGGTGGATAACTTTGGCTCTACCGATACCTTTGTTAAGGTAGTGTTAGAAAAAGAAGCTAAATCACTTGAAGAGGCAGAGGCTCCGGAATCTACTGAGGAGACCAGTTCTCCTGCTGAGACAGAGGAGCTTGCTGAAAAGCCGGCTGACGATGGACTAAGGGCAGCTGCACCAACGCGCTCATCTTAATAGGGTAATTTAATTTTTCTACCTTCTGATTTGTAAAAGAAGGTTGAGAGGTTTCCAGAGCTTCTGAAAGAATATAGATGTTAGATGTTTCACAAAAATCCCGATCCCTTGAAATTATTCTGAAGCTTATTGCAATCTTCAGTGGGGCGCTCTTAATTGCCGCTTCAATCTTATCCGGAGATACTTTTCAGAGTGGATCTAGTCCAAGTCAATTTTTGCAAGATCAATTGCATCATTTGGACCAGTTGAAATGGTTGATTGGGGTCTTGTTGATCTTGTTTGGAGTCTTGTTTAGTCCGGGCAAGGCGCCTATGAGACCAATATATTCTGGACCAAAGGATCTTGGTAACGACGCATATAAGCTGTATTTAGTAGAAAAATATGGCATAGAGAAAAATACAGTTTTAGATCAGTTAATCTGTCAGAAGAGTTTGTTCGCCAATGTAGCAGATGCACTCCTTTTCGCGCATGAGCTTGAGACTGCAAATGGTAGAGCTAATCGAGTTGATTCTCCAAAGGCAATTCATCATCCGGAGAATTCGCAACCTAACTTCAGCTCTATGAAGTCAGTTGAGGTTGGTATTAAAGATGCGAGCCCAATTAGCCCGCCACCTCATCAAGTGGAGACGTCCGAATCTGAGAGGCATCGTCGAATTATTTTTCTTCTTGGTTTGGTATTAATTGCCCTTGTTGTGGGCGGCCTATATTACGCAAATACGCAGAGCGTAAAAGAAGAAGTGGTAGTGGTCGTTAGCCCCGCCCCTCCATCGAATACTGATCAAGTAGTCGCCAATAGTATTCCAGCAAATCCTAGCCCCCCAGCCGAGCAGGTGCCTGCTGAGGCCGCTACAAAATCGTCTACTCTCCCCATTAATGAGTTGTGGATTGGCACATGGAATGGAGTTGGTAATAAGCAGAAGATCGTGATTACTGCCTCGAACTTTAAATATGGAAACGATGATTTCACTTGGGCAGGCGTCCGACCCAAGGGAGTAATTCAGTGCTGTCCTGCGTTTTATGAGGGATCAAGCTCAAAGGCAGAATTATTAGCCCGCATTCAGGAGTCGGCAGCAAACTCCGCCCTAAAGGGTGATCAGCAAAAAACTATCGATCTCGTGAATACTCTGAGCGAAGGTAATTTTAAGAAAATTGTTTTAGCTGATCCCTTTTTACGAAAATATTTTTTCATCTACGATCAAAACACAATTTACCGTATTAATAGAGACTTAGGCGATAACGCTGAATTGGTGATTGAGCCATTTAGAAAGCAAGAATGAGCTCATCGTCTGACCTCAATGGGGCGCCTGTAGTCAAACTGCAGCCTTACGAGCAGTTGCGATTGCTGAGAGAGCAAACCCACGTTAAGACCATAAGTAAAGAAATTGTAGGTCGGCAGTGCATTTTCTTTTACAGTAAAAATTGGATTTTTGACTATTCTCTCGATAGTACTGATAAGCAGTGGGATATCACTAAGCAAGTTTATTTTCGTAATGTCAGAAAACATAAGGCCTTGGCATTTGCCTTGCCTTATATCGTTGTGCAGCTTGCACTTGCTGACACTACCAATTATTTAAGAGCAATCGTCACATACGGTGAGGACATCACCAAGATGATTGGCTCTATGGACCACTTCATTAAGCGAGAGCCGGGTATTCGGGCTTGGGTAGAGCAACCAGACTTTAACTGGCAAGCATCCAGTATTGCTGAATTATCTAATCAAATTCTTGAGGACAACAACCGATTTGGTGAAATTCAGTTTTATCAATATCACGAACCATTCCATGCCAAGTTAAACGGGGCCTGGGAGGTAATTCAGGTCTGACCAATAAAACTTAAAACTCTAGTTATATCCACAAGGATAAAGTTCAATTAACTTTTTTAACAGAATTGGATCAATATCTAGAGATTGCCTCTCTAGTTTGTTGGTAGATACATCTTTAATACCTAGAGTGATAATTTCTTTGTAATTTGCTATGCTCAGCTTCAAAAAGGGTGGGAAGCAGAACAAAGGGGTGCTTTCATTGGATGCTAATGCATTATTTGCAGCATTGAGTCCGCTGGCAAGCCCTAGTACATAAGTGTCCACAGATTGAGTTTTCGATTTATTCTCAAAGTTTGAAACAGTCATGCTGGAAAAGGCGGCCTGGGATGCGAGAAGCATTAGCAAGCCAGAAAAAATATGGATGATTTTCATATGATTGAATTTTGCTAGTTTATATTTACTAAATGTAACAGAATCTTTTATAAACTAAGGATAATTCTTGCATGCTCAGTTAGGTGTATGCATATTTTTTAAAGGTATCTATGGTCGATATTGATTGGGATTACTGGGTTTCTAGACCCTATGTTTATACATGGCAGGCCGCCGCCCTGATTCAGGGAATTAATCCTAAGAAAATTAAATTTCCAGTGAGGGATGCCGCTGGAGAGCTGCACTTCGAGCGAGCCAATTTTGGTGATGCCTATCCTGAATTTAAGTTAAAGCTCGATCTCTTAACCGAGCATGCATGGATCCAAAATTTTTCAGCTCAAAATATGCGCGTTGACTTCAAGCGTTTTTTGTACTGGGCATATCATATTCAAAAGTGGCCATTTCCTGCTGAGCTCGCATCCTTTGCTCAGAGTTTGAGTTTAGATGCATTAGTGGAGCCAGTAGACGAGAGTGATAATGCCATGCGGGAGAGCGAGAGAAACTCACTCCATTTAATTTGGGCTCTCAGAGAGTTGCTAAAAGAGCATCGGTATGGAAAAACAGACCGAGAGTTAATTTATTTTTTATCGAA
>NZ_NCFJ01000294.1:0-3232 GCF_002281105.1 Polynucleobacter sp. 35-46-11 | reverse complement strand
TGCTAATTCAAACTCATCGGTGAGCTTACCGCCTTCAGCAGAGAAAAATTTAATACCGTTGTCTTGATATGCATTATGTGATGCTGAAATCACTACCCCAGCAGATAAGCGTAAGGCTTTAGTGAGGTAGGCAACCCCTGGAGTAGGCATTGGTCCACATAGCATGACATCAACACCCGCAGCAGCGAAGCCAGCCTCTAAAGCAGCTTCCAATAAATAACCAGAAACACGGGTATCTTTTCCAATCAATACTTTGCAACGCTCACCTGGCTTAGCGTTTTGCACCAGCACTTTTCCAGCAGCATAGCCAAGGCGGGTAATGAACTCCGGAACAATCGGAAATTGCCCTACTTCACCGCGGATGCCATCAGTTCCAAAGTATTGTTTTTTCATGGGTTTAATTATAAAACTTGTGGCTATCTGGATTACTAGACTTAATGACTTAGTTCTGAACCGCCGCCCATATCTTGAGTGCATCAACAGTTTCAGGCACATCATGCACCCGAATAATACGGGCACCACGGTCTGCAGCCAGAATGGCAGCGGCAACACTAGGGGCTACCCGCTCATTAGTATCTCGGCCTGTTAATTTACCCAACATCGATTTACGAGAAATCCCCGCCAAGACGGGATACCCCAATTGGGAGATTTGATCAAATTCAGTCAGCATCTTAAGGTTATGCTCCAAACTCTTCCCAAATCCAAAACCAGGATCGATGGCAATTCTGTTTTTAGCAACACCTTGATTGACCAGCAAGTTAAGGCGCTCTTGTAAAAATTCTTTTACTTCTGCAATCACATCTTGATATTCAGGATCAAATTGCATCGTTTGCGGATCACGTTGCATGTGCATTAAAACAATGCCGCATTGCTTATCTGGATTATCTTGGTCACTCTCAATGATTGCACCTAATGCGCCCTCTTGTCGCAATGCCCAGATGTCATTCACGCAATCGACCCCAGCCTTGAGTGCTTGGCGCATGGTCTCGGCTTTATAGGTATCGATTGACAAGGCTACGCCGCAATCTTTTAAAGCTTCAATCACTGGCAAGACACGATCTAATTCTTCCTGGAGTGCTACAGGCTCTGCACCTGGACGGGTCGATTCGCCACCGATATCAATGATGTCGACGCCATTGGCAATCATGCGCTCCGCTTGCGCAATAGCATCACTTGGCGTTCTGAACTTACCACCATCCGAAAAGGAGTCTGGTGTGGCATTCAGAATACCCATCACCAGTGGGCGTTGATGTTTACTGAAATCAAAAAGAAAACGCCCGCAACGCCATGTTGCGGGCAGATTTTGCTTCATCACCTTGCTATTAGCTAGAGCTAATTAAGCAGTCGCTGGTGCGGCACCCGCAGCAGGACCTGGCGTACCAGCAGAGTTACCAAACTGGGTTGCTGGTGGCGGCTTTGGTGCACGTGGTGGACGGCCTTCCATGATGTCATTGATTTGTTCAGCATCAATAGTTTCCCATTCCATCAAAGCGGCAACCATAGCTTCAACCTTGTCACGGTTTTGCTCAAGAATGGATCTTGCCAATGCATATTGGCTATCTACCAATGCGCGAATCTCTGAATCCACCTTTTGCTGAGTTAACTCAGAAACTGTTTTGGAACTGGAACGACCGAACATGCCTTCAGATTCGGTATCGACGTAAACCATAGTACCTAAGCTATCACTCATGCCGTAGCGAGTCACCATGTCACGCGCCATTTTGGTAGCACGCTCAAAGTCATTCGATGCGCCTGTACTCATGGAATGCAAGAAGACTTCTTCAGCAGCACGGCCACCAAATAAAATCGCCAACTCTTCCATCATGCGGTCTTTATACAAGTTCACACGATCAAATTCCGGTAACTGCCATGTCACACCAAGAGCCATACCGCGCGGCATGATGGTGACCTTATGTACTGGATCAGCTTTAGGCAATACCTTAGCAACGACTGCGTGACCAGACTCGTGATACGCCGTATTACGACGCTCTTCTTCACGCATCACAGCAGACTTACGCTCAGGGCCCATGTAGATCTTATCTTTAGCATCTTCAAAGTCTTTCATGTCGACAGCACGCTTGTTGCGACGCGCTGCAAACAATGCAGACTCATTAACCAAGTTTGCTAAATCAGCGCCCGAGAAACCAGGAGTGCCACGCGCCAATACAGCTGCATCGACGTCCGGATCAATTGGCACCTTACGCATATGGACTTGCAGGATTTGCTCACGACCACGAATGTCTGGCAAGCCAACGTGTACCTGACGATCGAAACGACCTGGACGCAATAAGGCGCGATCCAAAACGTCAGAACGGTTAGTTGCAGCAACCACAATCACACCGCTATTGCTTTCAAAGCCGTCCATCTCAACCAGCATTTGGTTCAGAGTTTGTTCACGCTCATCATTACCGCCGCCCATACCAGCACCACGATGACGACCAACCGCATCAATCTCATCAATAAAAATGATGCAAGGAGAATTTTTCTTGGCGTTCTCAAACATATCACGCACGCGTGACGCACCGACACCAACAAACATCTCCACGAAATCAGAACCAGAAATAGAGAAGAACGGGACCTTTGCTTCACCTGCAATCGCACGTGCCAGCAAAGTCTTACCAGTACCCGGCGGGCCTACTAGCAATACGCCATGCGGAATGCGGCCACCCAGCTTTTGAAACTTTTGCGGATCCTTCAAGAAGTCAACGATCTCAAAGACCTCTTCTTTAGCTTCATCGCAACCAGCAACATCAGCAAAAGTAACAGTATTGCTATTCTCATCAATCAAGCGGGCTTTGGATTTTCCGAATGAGAATGCCCCACCCTTACCGCCACCTTGCATCTGGCGCATCATGAAGAACCAGAAACCAATAATCAATAAAGTCGGTCCAAGGTAATACAAAGCAGAAACCAGCATATTTGGCTCGTCATCCGCTTTACCAGTTACCTGAACACCGAATTTCATGAGATCGCCAACCATCCAAATATCTCCCGGGGAGATGATGGAGTACTTGCCGCCGTCATTCGGAGTCACTTGCAGAGTGCGACCTTGCACATCAACTCTTTTTACTTTGCCAGCTTTGGCATCGTCCATGAATTGAGAATAAGTGACTTGATTGGCGTCTTTTGGCTTATCAAACTGTTTAAAAACAGTAAAGAGCACGAGACCCACAATGAGCCAAACACCAATTTTTTGCAGCATGTTGTTATTCAAAACAGACCTTTGCCGGAT
>NZ_NCFJ01000293.1:0-3234 GCF_002281105.1 Polynucleobacter sp. 35-46-11 | reverse complement strand
GATCGTTTTATCTTTGGATAAAGTTGGCGCCAGTTTGCATGCATAAGCAATAGCATGAGAAGACTCTAAAGCAGGAATGATGCCTTCGATACGGCAGCAATCATGAAATGCCTTCAAGGCTTCTTCATCGGTCACTGCCACGTAGTCAGCACGACCAGAATCTTTCAGCCAAGCATGCTCTGGGCCAACGCCGGGATAATCCATACCAGCAGAAACTGAATGGGTTTCAGAAATCTGACCATTCTCATCTTGCAGTAGGTATGTACGATTACCATGCAATACGCCTGGCTTACCGACGCAAAGTGCTGCAGAGTGAAGGCCGCTATTTAAGCCATGGCCCGCCGCTTCTACACCAACTAGCTTCACTTCTGGGTAGTCAATATAGGGATAGAAAATACCCATGGCATTGGAGCCACCACCAACACATGCCATGACATAGTCAGGCTGACGCCCAGTCATTTCAGGCATCTGCACCTTGCACTCTTCACCAATCACACTCTGAAAATCTCTGACCATCATCGGATAAGGATGAGGCCCAGCAACAGTACCAATGATGTAGAAGGTATCTTCTACATTTGTCACCCAATCTCGCATCGCTTCATTCAGCGCATCTTTGAGTGTCTTTGTTCCAGATTCAACAGGCACAACTTTTGCGCCTAGCAACTTCATACGAAAGACGTTTTGAGCTTGACGAGCGACATCCACAGAACCTTGATATACAGTGCAATCCAAACCAAAGCGCGCACAAATAGTTGCAGTTGCAACACCGTGCTGCCCCGCTCCCGTTTCCGCAATAATGCGCGGCTTACCCATACGCTTTGCTAGCATGGCTTGGCCAATCACATTATTAATTTTGTGAGCGCCAGTGTGATTAAGATCTTCGCGCTTCAGATAAATCTGCGCACCACCCAACATTTCGCTCCAACGCTTAGCGTGATAGACCGGTGAAGGACGCCCTACAAAATGCTTGAGCTCGTAATGAAACTCTTCTAAGAATTCAGGATCGTTTTGATATTTAGCATATGCCGCCTTAAGTTCATCCAAAGCGAACATGAGCGTCTCAGAAACAAATACGCCACCGTAAGGACCGAAGTGTCCACGTGCATCTGGCTTATCGTACATAAATACCTCTTTTGATTAGTTACAGCAAATAGTTAGGGCAATGTGCTTGCGTCTGCCGCTCGCACTGCCTCGATAAACTCTTTCATCAAGGCGTGATCTTTTACACCCTTACTGATTTCAACGCCGCTAGAGACGTCAACCGCGCAAGGATGAAGACGAGCAATAGCTTCGCCCACGTTGTGAACGTTCAATCCACCACTCAAAACGACCTGAGGCGCGTTTGCGCTTATCCATGCTTGCGGAATTCCTGACCAATCAAAAGGAACACCCCCTCCTCCATAGCCCTCAACGAGCGCATCGAGCAAAAAGGCGTTTGCTTGCCTATATTGTAGGGAAAAATTATCAAATGCGAAGCCAGCTCCAACGCGCGCAGCTTTCATCCAGGGTTGGCCTGCTGCTAGGCGCTGACAGTCCTGCGGAGACTCATCCCCATGAAACTGCCACAAAGTGATGGGGGAAGCGGCCCTAATAGCCTCAAATTCAGCATCTGAGGCATTTACGACTAATCCAACAGCATCAACCCCAGCTGGAAGCCTAGAAATCAATGCAGCAGCAATATTGGGTGTAACCGCTCTTGGACTGGGCGGATAAAAAACAAAGCCAACAGCGTCCACACCAGCAACAACAGCAGCATCGACATCCGAAGGCGTCTTTAAACCGCAGATTTTGACTCTAGTATGTCCAGGAGAGTTGGTAAGTAAGCCCATATGGGAAATGATAAGGCCTTGAGCAAATAAAGACCTGCTTAAGCGTAAACCGCCTTAGGCAACCAAGAATTAGCCAGCCAAGGCTTGGGAATCTGAAACTCATCAGGATAGGCAATTTGAGCCAAATAGAGTCCAGCTGGAGAAAACGTAGGCGCTGCAATACTGCGGTCTTTTGCCTCTAGAACTTCTGCCATCCACCCTGCTTTTTGCTTACCAACGCCGATTTGAACAAAGCTACCAACTAAATTACGCACCATGTGATGCAAAAAAGCATTTCCTTTGATCTTGAAATAGAGCCAAGGCTCATTCGAAAAGATTTCGATGGAATACATCGTCTTTACTGGAGTCTTACTTTGGCACTCTGAAGAGCGAAATGAGGTGAAGTCATGCTCACCTATTAAACACTCACAAGCATGCTTCATGGCCTCAACATCAAACCAGCGATCCGGGGGCAACATGACATAACCAGCGCGATCTGCCGCCATTGGAGATCGACATGGTCCAGCATGTAATGCATAAATATAGGTTCGTTCATGTGCAGAATAACGAGCACTGAATTCTTCAGTAACAACTTGAGCCCAATTGACCACAATCGATTCAGGCAGGAAGGTATTTACCCCCCTCACCCACGACCAGTTTTCTCGCTCCACCTCAACATCAAAGTGCACCACTTGACCTAAGGCATGAACGCCAGCATCTGTTCTGCCCGCTGTGATTACACGAATAGGATTGGATTTCGATGCATCTATCCCAACAAATGCAGAAATCGCCATTTCCAATTCATCTTGAATCGTATTCTGACCTACTTGCGACTGCCAACCTGAATAAGGGCTGCCGTCATACTGAAGTCCGAGGGCAATACGCATCAAAGAATTTAGCTACTACTATTTGAAATCTCGACCAACATACCCTTAGCTTCAACCACAATCTCAGGGTCGATTGAAGCGCCAATACGAACAATCTCTTCAAGAGATTTTTTGGCCGCAGAAAAATCCTCAATAGTGATGTAAGCGCGGGCAAGATTTAAACGTACCCGCAGCTCATCTGGCGTTAAATCTGAGGTAGTGGGCTTAGCAACAGGTAAATCTAGGTTAATGCTTCCGAACAGTGCCTTAGCCTTATCAGACATGCCCTCATGATGATGCTCATGATGGGCATGTTCGGTTTTATGATGAACTGGCGGTATGGATTCTGTCTGCTCGCTCTCATATGGGTAGTCACGAGCTTGAGGACCAGGCAGGGAATTTTTACGTGACTGGCTCATAAAGAACCAAATTAAGAGAGCGGTAAGTAAAACAAGAGCAATCAAACCCAGAACAGATGCTTTGACATTAAACCCACTTTTTTTAACCTCAACAACTTCGGAGATGCCCTGAGATTGATCTAATAATTTTTTTAAGTCAGC
>NZ_NCFJ01000292.1:0-3243 GCF_002281105.1 Polynucleobacter sp. 35-46-11 | reverse complement strand
GCGATTCCTTTCCCTAAAGAAGAAACCACACCACCAGTGACAAAAACGTATTTGGTCATCGCTTAAGCTCTGTTGGAAAAAGTAATTATAACGATAGCTACTCTGTAGGCATAAATTCTTTCCTCATCCAACTGCATCCAAGCTTCAGAGCTTGCTATTAAATTTTTAGATAGTTTTTGAGACCATTTTTCTTCCTATTGGGCATTTATTTGTGATTTCAAATCTCTCTAAACAACTCCTAATAACCCCCACAACATCAGGACAATTGCTTAAATCTTTTGCAATCCATCAAACATATCGCAATTTGCCTGTTTTTTGAGCATTTTGATGAATTTTGATAATTAAGTCTTATATAAGACATGAATTAGCAATTACAATAGATGTAAAGGGAAACAAGCCCTGCTTAGCCTTACTGTTGATAACTCTTACCCAATAGGAAACACGATGCTAGAAGCCTACAATGCCCAAATTGCCGAACGCGCAGCCCTTGGAATTCCAGCCCTCCCACTTACTAAAGATCAAACAGCCGAACTTGTTGGCTTACTGAAAAATCCTCCTAAGGGAAAAGAGGCTGAGTTAGTTGAGCTCATTACGAATCGCGTGCCTGCAGGTGTTGATGAGGCAGCTAAAGTAAAGGCAGAGTTTTTGGATGCTGTTGCTAAGGGCACTGAGAAAACTCCTTTGATTTCTCGTATCAAGGCAACAGAGCTCCTAGGAACCATGTTGGGTGGCTACAACATTAAGCCCTTAGTGGAATTGCTCTCTGACTCTGAGTGTGCAGCTACTGCAGCAGCGGCCTTGAAAAAAACCTTATTGATGTTCGACTATTTCCATGATGTTCAGGAATTAGCAGAAAAAGGCAATGCACAAGCCAAAGAAGTGCTACAAAGCTGGGCAAATGCAGAATGGTTTACAAGCCGCCCTGCCGTCCCAGAGAGCATGAAGCTCACCGTATTCAAAGTCACTGGTGAAACTAATACCGACGACCTATCTCCAGCGCCTGATGCATGGAGTCGTCCAGACATCCCGCTGCATGCAACCATAATGTTGAAGAACCCACGTCCTGGCATTGAGCCTGACGAGGCAGGTGTTCGCGGCCCAATGAAGCAAATTGAAGCTCTCCAAAAGAAAGGCAACCAAATTGCTTACGTTGGAGACGTTGTTGGCACAGGATCTTCACGTAAATCTGCTACCAATTCCGTATTGTGGTGGACAGGTCAAGATATTCCATTTGTACCGAACAAACGCTTTGGTGGTGTTTGCTTAGGCACCAAGATTGCTCCAATTTTCTTCAACACCATGGAAGATGCTGGTGCATTGCCAATCGAGCTCGATGTTTCAGATATGAATATGGGCGATGAAATTGAATTGCGTCCATACGAAGGTAAAGCATTTAAGAATGGTAAAGAAATCGCTTCTTTCTCACTCAAGTCCCCAGTCATTTTGGATGAAGTTCGCGCAGGTGGCCGTATTCCTTTGATCGTCGGTCGTGGCCTCACAGCTAAAGCGCGCGCTGCGCTTGGTTTGCCAGCTTCTACAGAATTCCGTATCCCTGTTAGCCCGCCCGATAATAAAAAAGGCTTCAGCTTGGCTCAAAAGATGGTTGGCCGTGCTTGTGGATTGCCAGAAGGTCAAGGCGTACGCCCAGACACTTATTGCGAACCACACATGACTACAGTCGGCTCACAAGACACGACTGGCCCAATGACCCGTGATGAATTAAAGGACTTGGCTTGCTTAGGCTTCTCTGCTGACTTAGTGATGCAGTCTTTCTGCCATACATCCGCTTATCCAAAACCAGTTGATATTCGTACTCACCATGAGTTGCCAGCGTTTATGACTAACCGTGGCGGCGTTGCATTACGTCCAGGTGATGGCGTGATTCATAGCTGGTTGAATCGTTTACTTCTGCCTGATACCTGCGGTACTGGTGGCGATAGTCATACTCGCTTCCCAATCGGCATCTCCTTCCCCGCTGGCTCTGGCTTAGTTGCCTTTGCTGCTGCAACTGGCGTAATGCCTTTGGATATGCCCGAGTCAGTCTTGGTTCGCTTCAAAGGAAAAATGCAACCTGGCATCACTTTGCGCGATATGGTTAATGCAATCCCCTTGTATGCAATTAAAAAAGGTTTGCTTACTGTTGAAAAACAAGGCAAGAAGAATATTTTCTCTGGCCGTATTTTAGAAATTGAAGGTTTGCCTGATCTCAAAGTTGAGCAAGCTTTTGAATTGTCTGATGCTTCTGCTGAGCGCTCTGCCGCTGGTTGCGCTATTCAGTTAAGCAAAGAACCAATCATTGAGTACATGCGCTCCAACATCACTTTGATGAAGTGGATGATTGCAAATGGCTATGAAGATAAGCGCACTTTAGGTCGTCGCATCAAAGCGATGGAAGCTTGGATTGCTAAACCGGATTTGCTTAAGGCTGATGCAGATGCGGACTATGCCGAAGTGATCGAAATCGATATGAGCGAAATTAAAGAGCCAATTTTGGCCTGCCCTAACGATCCTGATGACGTGAAGTTCCTGTCTGAAGTTTCTGGCGAGAAAATCGATGAGGTATTTATCGGCTCTTGCATGACCAACATTGGTCACTTCCGTGCAGCTGGCCAAGTTCTTCAGGGCAAAAAGGATATGCCTACCCGTTTATGGGTAGCCCCTCCAACCAAGATGGACCAGATGATTTTGACCGAAGAAGGCTATTACGGCATTCTGGGCGCTACAGGTGCTCGCATGGAAACTCCAGGTTGCTCACTCTGTATGGGTAACCAGGCTCAGATCCGTAAAGGCTCCACAGCAGTCTCTACTTCAACTCGTAACTTCCCGAACCGCTTAGGTATCGATACACGCGTGTACTTAGCTTCTGCTGAACTTTCAGCCGTTGCTGCACTCTTAGGTCGCCTGCCAACTCCACAGGAATACTTCGAGCAAGTTGAGTCTTTGAATGCAAAAGCTGGTGAAGTTTATAAGTACATGAACTTTGACAAGATTAAGTCATTCAGTGATGTTGCTGACACAGTGACAGTCTAAGCATTAATCAACCCTGAATCTGGGGCAATAAAAAAGGCGATCGGTTGATCGCCTTTTTCTTATTTTGGTTTTATTAAATACAGAGTTTATTCTCTTGATTGGCATTTTCACGGTTTAAGCCAGATGCCCATGTATTGGTAGGTAAACCTGTTTTTTCCATAATCAATTTGGCACGCTTGGAGACTTCCTTCCACTCAACATCTAATTGCGGGC
>NZ_NCFJ01000291.1:0-3247 GCF_002281105.1 Polynucleobacter sp. 35-46-11 | reverse complement strand
TGGAGGGATTACTTGAGGACATTCTGGATGCGGATGGCTGTCCATGGACACCTCAATTGCTAGTATTACCAATTCCGTATTCACGGTAATACGAACCCACATGTCATGAAATGCTTGGCCTGGCTCCCAGGTTTTCCCACCGGTAGTGAAGGGGTGAAATTTAAAGTCTCGTAGATGGGCTTCTATGTCCCATAAGCCATCCTCTCGGGCATAGCCCTGGAAAGTAATTTCACGAGTATGGAGTGGATTTCTGCTTGCTGGAGTTGAGAGCATGGCGGCAATAAGTAAGAGGCTAAGAGACGGTATGCATCCATCATAACGACTTCATTTTGCGGTCGCAGAGTCAGCCTACTTTGTAGTATTCTCGGCATGACATGGCAAAACCAATTTCTCTCGAAAAAATATTATTTAGCCAAGGATTTGGCACTAGGCGCTATTGCAGCGATTTAGTCTATGCCGAGCTAGTGAAAGTTAATGGTGTTTTGGCGGAAGATCCAGAGCAGCGTATTGCGACTGAGGGTTTGATGCTGAACGTGGAAGGCAAAGATTGGGAGTTTCATGAAAAAGCCTATATCGCTTTTAATAAGCCCCCAAACTATGAGTGCTCTCATAAAACTACGCATCACCCCAGCGTCTACAGTTTGTTACCAAAGCCATTTGTAGAGCGAGGATTACAGTGTGTCGGCCGCTTAGACTTTGATACTACTGGCCTTATTTTGATTTCGGATGACGGCCAGTTTATTCATAAGATGACTACGCCAAAGAAGAATATTGGTAAGGTCTATGAGATTACTACCCCTGAGCCTATTACTCAAAAGCAGATGGATCACTTATTAAGTGGCGTCGTGCTGGATGATGACCCAAAACCCTGTTTTGCGACGGCTTGCAAACAGCTTAGTGAAAATGTTTTGGCTATGACTATAGTTGAGGGCCGCTACCATCAAGTCAAAAGAATGATGGCTGCTGTAGGTAATCATGTTGCTAAGCTGCATCGTACTGAAATCGGGCAATACCGTATGCCTGCCGATTTGAGGGAAGGTGAGTGGCGTTGGCTTTATCCAGAAGATTTACAGAAGCTGTCTAAGAGTGTGGATGCTCCCATTGTCTAAACCTAAACTCCTTGCAAATGATTTTGACTTTGCAAAAGTAGTGCCCGATTGGCAGGTTAATCTGGCTACTCAAGAGCTAGAGCGACTATTTGTATTTCGGGATTTCAAAGCGGCATTTGAGTTTATGACCCTGAGCGCCAATAAGGCGGAGGAGTTGGATCATCATCCAGATTGGTCTAACTCTTGGAACCGAGTATCAGTGCGCTTAAGCACCCATTCGATGAAAGCTTTGACTGAACTCGATATCGCCATGGCAAGTGCCATGGATCGATATGCTTTGCAAGTTCAGGCTTAGTTCCTCTTACTGAACTTCTTCATCCTCTTCATCTTCCGAGCTAATGCTCATGAGAATGGTTGCCAATAGACCATAAACCACTTCAGTGGCGATCATGCCATCTTCATCGAGCTCATCAATCAGGTCGTTTAGACAATCTTCTGTGGGCTCATTTAAGAGTGTCATGGCGCATTCGCACCCATAGTCAAAATCTTCGTCGTTTTGGGTTTGAGTGTCGTTCGTCATAAGAATCCTTTAAGTGATGCTGAAGAATAGCAAATAAACTCTCGCTAGCCCAGCGCTATTATTTCAGTAGGGCTAGAACTTCTTTGAAGGCTGGATTTTGAGCACTCTTTAGCCACTCAAATCCCAACATCTCTCCAGTAATCAGTCTGGCTCCAGCAGTACTCAGTCGATCAAGAGCGATTTGTTTATCGAGTGCTCGGCGTGAGCCAACCCCATCCACTACTATAGATACGTCATAACCCTCATCGATTAATTTCAGTGCGGTTTGCATTAAGCACACATGAGTCTCGCATCCCATCAGAATGCATTGCTGGCGATTGGTCGGAATGGCTGCTGTAAGGCCATCTGCACATGCATTGAAATGCTCTTTGCTGATTGTTTGACTGCAAAAAGACTTTATAGATTCAATATTGCTTCCTAGGCTCTTTGGGCTTTGTTCTGTACCAATGATTGGAATTCCGAGAAGTTGGGCAATTTTCGCGCTACGGATACATTGATTTAGCACCGACTCACCTTGATCAATTGCGGGCATCAGACGCCCCTGTAAATCAATCAGGATGAGGGTAGATGACTCTGCATGAATTTGATGGGATATTTTCATTATTGGGCTCACAGTAGAAGGCTGACGGTTTTAAAGTCGGGATCATCATCAAGATTGGTAACTTGAAAACCCAACTCAGAAACCAGATGCAACATTTTTAAGTTCCTACTCAAGACATATCCAAGCATTTCTTGTAATTGATTTTCTTTTGCATATGCGAATAGGTCAAGCATCAAATGCGTACCTATTCCATGTGCTGCATAGTGATCACTTACGCTAAGCGAGAACTCACAAACGTTTTTATTGGGTGGAGTCACATAACGTGAAATACCAATAATTTCTTCATCACCTTGTTTATTTCGAATGACTGCGACTAGAGCCATTTCTTTTGCGTAGTCCAGTTGCAAAATGTCATCCAGAAAGGCATCTGGAAGCTTAGAGATTGCGTGGGCAAATCTTAAGTAACGACTCTCTGGTGAGAGATGGTTGAATAGCTCAATGATTCGATCCCGGTCATCTGAATGGATGGGGCGAATCAGATAGTGTTCACCACTGTCAAGCATATAAGCCTTGCTGGGAAATGGGATTGCTGTCTTCATAAGCTGGAGGTAGTCGAGACTCGATTCTTCAGGATACCTTTTTAAGCGAGAAGCTACAGCCTTTTGGCTCTAAAATAGAATTCCGCCCTATCTGACATGGCAATCCCTCATGATTTCATTGGCTCAGGCCTTTAATGACCACTCTGCAGTCTTTTTTATATTGGCTGCTATCAGCGTCGTCATTGTGGGCATCTCCAAAAGTGGCTTTGGTGCAGGCTTGGGAGTGCTGTCATTGCCGCTAATGGCAAGTCAGTCCAGCATTCATGAAGCCTTAGCTATCTTATTACCACTGTTAATTGCGATTGATTTGGTGGGCTTGAGGAGATTTTTGAAAAATGCCGATTGGCGAATCTTAAAGTTAGTTCTGCTACCTGCTGCATTTGGCATGTTGTTGGGCTACCTCTTTTTCTCAGTGATTACCCCCAAAATTCTTTCACTCTCAATTGGAATCTTCACCTTATTATTTTTAATTCAGAAC
>NZ_NCFJ01000290.1:0-3255 GCF_002281105.1 Polynucleobacter sp. 35-46-11 | reverse complement strand
CTGCAAACACCTGCCCCGGTGATGGAATTGGTAGACGTGCCGGACTCAAAATCCGGTGCCGCAAGGCGTGGCGGTTCAAGTCCGCCCCGGGGCACCATCCCCCTTCTTATTTTTAGCCCTGATCAATTAGGTTCACGGGTAGCCTTTGCTATGATTATTGGCAATAAAAGCTTCTAGCAAGCATCAAAAATAAACTAAACGAGACCAAATCATGAAAAAAGTAGGATTAATCGGGCTGGGCGCCATGGGCTCCGGTATGGCCTCATCTCTCCGACGAGCGGGTTTTGATCTGTATGTATTTGATGTACGTTTAGATCATGCCCGTCAATTTTGTGAGGCTGGTGGTACGGTCTGTAAGTCAATCGAAGAGTTAGGTTCAATCTGTGAGGTAGTTATCTCAGTCGTAGTGAATGCTGCACAGACTGAAGAGGTTTTGTTTGGCTCATCAAGTAGTCCTGGATTAGTAGATTCATTAAAGCCTCAGAGTGTTTTCGTGATGTGCTCCACTGTCGATCCCAATATTTCAATTTCATTTGAGTCACGTCTTGCTGAAAAAGATATTCTTTATGTAGATGCCCCTATATCGGGTGGAGCTGCTAAAGCTGCCTCTGGTGAAATGACCATGATGACCTCAGCCTGCGCTGCCGCATATGAAAAGGTGAATCCCATTCTTGATGCGATGTCAGGAACTGTTTATCGCTTAGGCGATAAGGCGGGTATCGGCAGTAAAGTGAAGGTCATTAATCAGCTACTTGCTGGTGTGCATATTGCCGCTGCTGCAGAAGCAATGGCGCTCGGTTTGAGGGAGGGTGTAGATGCAAATGCACTCTACGAAGTGATTACCCATAGTGCTGGTAATAGCTGGATGTTTGAGAACCGCATGGCACATGTACTTGCAGCTAATTATGAGCCTTTATCTGCAGTAGATATATTCGTGAAGGACTTGGGAATAGTTTTAGATATGGCCCGTGCGAGTAAGTTTCCATTACCCCTCTCATCCACTGCACATCAAATGTTTATGCAAGCATCGACTGCTGGTTTTGCTAAGGAAGACGATAGCGCTGTCATTAAAATCTTCCCGGGTATCGAGTTACCGAAAGCAGTCAAGTGAGTATTCTTTTAGGTTGTATTGCAGATGACTTTACAGGCGCTACTGACCTGGCGAATAACCTGGTGCGCAATGGCATGCGCGTTGCGCAAACTATTGGTATCCCACAGCACGCATTGAATACTGAGTTGGATGCTGTCGTAGTGGCACTGAAGTCCAGAAATATTGAGCCTGAGGCTGCAATAGCGCAGTCATTAGAGGCTTTAGAGTATCTTCTCGCGCAAGGTGCGCAACAGATCTTCTTTAAATATTGCTCTACCTTTGACAGCACCCCTAAAGGGAATATTGGCCCGGTTACAGAGGCGCTGATGGCAGCCTTGGGGGCTGACTTTACTATTGCAACCCCTGCTTTTCCGGATAATGGGCGGAGTGTATTTAAGGGATATTTATTTGTCGGCGATCAATTGTTAAGCGAGTCTGGGATGCGTGATCACCCCTTAACCCCAATGACTGATGCAAATCTTGTGAGAGTAATGCAGGCTCAATGCCAAAATCAGGTGGGATTGATTGAGTACCAAACTATTCTTGCCGGTGCTGATGCAATCTCTTCGAGAATTGCCGACTTAAAAGCATCCAATACAAAAATTGCCATTGTTGATGCAGTAACTAACGATGACCTGTATGGCATTGCACCAGCATTAAAAGATCTCCCCCTGATTACTGGAGGCTCCGGTATTGCTATTGGACTGCCTTCTAACTTTGGTCTGCAAGCGCATCCAACGTCTAGCAAGCTTCCACTTGCTAGCGGATATCGCGCCATTGTTTCGGGCAGTTGTTCGCAGGCCACTAACCTCCAGGTTGAGTGCTTTAAAAGTTTAGGTGGTGAAATGTATGCGGTGAATCCACTTGAATTAAATGAGAAATCTACAGAGCAAATGTTGCAGGAGATCTTAACTTGGGCAGAACCTCGACTCTCACATGGCTCAGTCTTGATTTACTCATCAGCAAGCCCTGATCAGGTGAAAGAAGTGCAATCACAGCTTGGTGTTCAGGCTGCTGGTAACACAATTGAAAACCTTTTAGGCTCGGTTGCCAAAGGCCTTGTTGCTCTTGGAGTTGGGCAGCTATTGGTAGCTGGCGGAGAGACCTCCGGTGCATGCGTGAAAGCTTTGGGTATTGATCAAATGCAGATTGGTCAGCAAATTGACCCAGGCGTACCTTGGTGTTTTGCAAAGGTTCAGAACAAGCCTCTACATCTTGCGTTAAAGTCTGGGAACTTTGGCGCAGCAGATTTTTTTACAAGTGCCTTCTCAAAACTGTGAGCAAAATGATGAATGAGCAACTAGCAAGAGAAGAGATTTGCCGGATTGGAAAAAGTTTGTTTGATCGATCCTATGTCCATGCAACTGCGGGCAATATTAGCGTTCGTATTGAGGATGGTTTTTTAATTACACCCACAGATGCCTGTCTCGGATTCCTTTATCCTGATCGATTGGCTAAGATTGACATTCATGGTCAGCAACTTAGCGGTGATAAAGCTAGTAAAACAATGGCATTGCATGCTGCCATTTACAATAAAGCAAGACAATTTGATCAAGATACCTCTTGCATTATTCATACTCACAGCACTCACTGCGTAGCCTTGAATCTGGAATCCAATCCATTTACGGGCGATGGAGTTTTGCCTGAATTATTACCTGCAATCACGCCATATTTTGTGATGAAGGTTGGTCATGTCCCAACAATTCCCTATGCAAGCCCTGGCTCTGTAAAAACTATTGGATTTGTAGAGAAGGCAATCGAAGCTTATGGAAGGGCAGGAATACCTTTGCGAGCTTGCATGCTGTCACGCCTAGGGCCATATGTTTGGAACAACTCACCCAGTTCAGCAATGGCTACCCTAGAGGAGTTGGAAGAAACGGCAAAACTGTTTTACCTCAAAAATGCGCCGATCAATCCGCTTACGGATGTACAGTTAAATGAGCTGCGGACTGCATTTGCAGTCCGCTGGTAGTTACTGAGCGTAAATTGAATTAATCTAATTCGATTTTGGCGTAATCAACTACCTTTTTCCATCTTTGTGCATCGGCCTTAATAAATTCAGCTGACTTGCTTGCATTCATAAAATCTACAGTAGCACCCAGTTTAGTCAGTGAGTCAGCCACTTCCTTTTGAGCCACTGTCTTTTGAATACTGTTTTGTAATTT
>NZ_NCFJ01000289.1:0-3259 GCF_002281105.1 Polynucleobacter sp. 35-46-11 | reverse complement strand
ATTGCAGCCAGTCTTATCCTAAGCGATCGGCTAACCTTGATGAATATGGTTTTTGCTTTTCTGGTGGTATCAACCGTAGTGTTGAGCAAAAGGATGCTTGTTAAGCGGCATTGATGAGGCTTGCCGGCTAATTTAACTTCTTGAGTGCTTCTAAATACTTCTCGGGACTTAAGGATTGACCTTCTCTCTGCGCTTCCCACATCACCTGTCCAAGACATTCCATCATGGCGTGCTGTGCCTCATGCTTGGATCCTAGCTTCTTAGTCAGGTTTTCGAAAATCTCTTTTATTCCTGGCGGTTGATCAATGGATATTTGCTCGCTAATCGATAGGTGCATTGAGAGGTGCAAGAAGGGGTTAGTCTCACCGCGCTCTGGTGTGTAGTCTTGCGCAACCGCACCTTCTGGATCCGCCAACACTGCATGATATTCCGGGTGTTCTACCATCCAGTCGCTAGCAATCATTTCCATTGGCGTCAGGATTTGATCCTCGGTTTTCTTTTTCCAGGTATCACAAAAAAAACGACGCACTTCTTCGCGAGTGGGGTTAAATATTGCCACGAACTTTTCCTTTCCCAGTTTTTTGTTTGAACTCACAAAGTGGTTCAACGATGCATTGTTCGCAATCAGGATTTCGTGCTTTACAGGTATATCTGCCATGAAGGATAAGCCAATGGTGAGCATCTTGCAGAAACTCTTTTGGTATCCGTTTGAGTAGCTGTTCCTCTACTTTAAGAACATCCTTACCCGGTGCCAAGCCTGTCCGGTTTGAGACTCTAAAAATATGGGTGTCGACTGCCATAGTGGGTTGACCAAAGGCAGTATTGAGAATGACGTTCGCAGTCTTTCTACCGACACCTGGAAGCGCTTCTAACTCCTCGCGATTTTGCGGAACTTCGCCGCCGTGTTTATCCAGGAGGAGTTGGCAAGTTTCCTGAATGTGCCTGCCCTTGGAATTAAATAGGCCAATGTGCTGAATGAAGGGCTTCACACCATCCTCTCCTAGGTCAAGAAGTGCTTGAGGTGTATTGGCAATCTTAAACAGCTGGCGAGTACCTTTATTTACTGAAATATCAGTCGCCTGTGCTGAGAGCAAAACCGCGATGAGTAATTCAAACGGGGAGCTGTATTCCAGTTCAGTTTCAGGATGGGGATTATTCTCTCTAAGTAATTCAAAGAAGGCCTGGCGCTTTTCAAGATTCATCATTTTTTTTGCTGTGCTCTCGCAATGGCTGCGGCAATGATGGCGCGCTTTCTCTCTTGCTCCTTCAAGGCAGCCTCCGAATCTGGGCTTTCTGCATTAACTGCTTGCAATTTCGCAGCAGCTTTTTTTGCTAATCGCTCGTCATTATCACGTTGCTCACGATCTAACCGTAGATCGCGCGCTTCATATCGCGATCGTGCAAGACCTGCCAATTCTGGTGACCAGGCTTCCCAGCCAGTTTTCTCGCCAGTAACATCAATCATGGAGATGCAATCTACCGGGCAGGGTGGTATGCAAAGATCACAACCGGTGCACCAATCACTCAAGACCACATGCATTTGCTTTGAGGCGCCAATAATGGCATCTACAGGACATGCTTGGATACACAAGGTGCAGCCGATGCAAGTCTTGGGATCAATAAAAGCAACAGGCCTTGGGCGCTCTGCACCGCACTCAGGGTTGATCGTGGGATGCAGTTCAAAGGCATCCTGGGGAAAGATGGGTGCCAGGATGGTGCTAAGCCTCTGAATGCCTTCTACGCCTCCGGGAGGGCAACGATTAGGCAGAACCTCACCTGTCGCCATCGCTTCTGCGTAGGCTCTGCAGTCTGGGTAGCTGCATTTGGTACATTGAGTTTGAGGAAGGATATCCTCGAGACGATCGGCAAGTTCTTTCGTCTGCTTGATGTCCATTGCAATTTTCGAGCCCTAAAACTAGAAGCGCGACCCTAAAGTCGCGCCGCTGATTTATGCAGCCTTCTTAGTTCCCAGTTTTGGGGGTCTAGCTTTTGTTTTTTTCTGAACACCTTGATGCTCGCGAATAAACAACTTAATCTTTGGATACACTTTATCGCGCCAACGACGGCCAGAGAAGATGCCGTAGTGGCCAGCGCCCGCAACTTCGTAATGATCTTTGTCGGCCTTCGGAATGCCTGCACACAAAGCATGTGCTGAGCGGGTTTGTCCGCTACCAGAAATGTCATCCAACTCGCCCTCAACGGTGAGAAGAGCAGTGTTCTTAATATCTTGTGGCTTCACTAGATCACCGGATACTGCCCAAGTGCCGTTTGGTAGTGAGTAGTCCTGGAATACTGTCTTAATCGTGTCTAAGTAGAACTTGGCATCCATATCAAGGACCGCGTTGTACTCATCATAGAAACGGATATGAGCTTCTGCATCTTGCTCATCGCCACGCACTAAGTTTTGGAAATAGTCCCAATGTGACTGCAAGTGATTCTGAGGATTCATGGCAATAAAGCCGGTGTGCTGCAAGAAGCCTGGGTACACCTTGCGACCAGCGCCTGGGTAGCTTGGTGGTACTTTGTAAATTACATGACTTTCAAACCAGTCATAGGACTTTTGGTCAGCTAAGTTATTGACGGCAGTCGGTGACTTGCGTGCATCAATTGGACCGCCCATCATGATCATAGAGGCGGGGGTCTTTTCACCAGCAGAGGCCATTAAAGAGATTGCGCCTAATGTTGGAACTGTTGGTTGGCAAACTGAGATTACATGCAAATTCTCAGCGCCAATTGCACGGATGAAATCTTGTACGTAGTGAACGTAATCATCTAGACCAAAATCACCAGCATTTGCAGGAACAATGCGAGCATCAATCCAGTCGGTAATGTATACCTTGTGGTCTTGCAAGAGAGTGCGTACGGTGTCGCGCAATAGTGTGGAGTGATGTCCAGATAGAGGGGCAACCACTAATACAACAGGATCGTCCTTGAGTTTTTTGATGACATCAAGATCGTCTGAAAAGCGCTTAAAGCGAATTAGGTTGCAAAATGGTTTGGCAACAATGGTTCTCTCATGAATCGCAACTTCTCGACCATGTGCTTGCACAGAGCGAATGCCAAACTCAGGTTTTTTATAGTCTTTACCCAGACGATAAAGCAGTTCATAGCTAGCGGCTAAGCGATCTGAGCCAGGAACTTTGGATGCGGGATTAGAAGAATTAATAAATGCTTCAGATGCTGCTCGAGCCCATGAGCTTACTGGTTGAAGTAAAGCTTTTTGAAATTCATGTAACTGATATAGCATGTTGCCTCCTGA
>NZ_NCFJ01000029.1:0-18484 GCF_002281105.1 Polynucleobacter sp. 35-46-11 | reverse complement strand
TTGGTTCGTAGCCAAGTACTCTATCCAGCTGAGCTACAGCCGCAACAGCCATAATTATGCCATGGAAGAGAAGAACTACATCACACCCGCTGGTCATGAGCGTATCAAAAGCGAGCTTTTACAGCTCCTAAACCTTGATCGGCCTGAGGTTGTCAAGGTTGTTCACTGGGCCGCCTCCAATGGGGACCGCTCTGAAAATGGGGACTATATCTACGGAAAAAAGCGACTTCGGGAGATAGATCGCCGAATTCGCTTCCTCAATCAACGCCTTGAGTTTGCCGTAGTTGTCGACAATCAGGCCCGAAAATCAGGGGATGCCGATGCCGAGCAGGTCTTTTTTGGCGCTACAGTCACTTATGCCAGCCTGGAAGGTGCTGACTCTGGAAAAGAGACCGCCATCACGATTGTGGGGGTTGATGAGGTCGATTTAGATCTGGGTCATGTCAGCTGGGTATCGCCTATTGCCACAGCTTTAATCAAGGCACGCTTAGGGGATTGCGTCAAAATTCAAACCCCAACTGGCCCTAGCGAGATTGAAATACTCGACGTTCAGTACCAGTAAATCGGATTTAAAGGAATTTAGCTAACTCGGACGCGGGTCACGCGCATCACATCATGGTTAGCGCGCAAACTACGCATTACCTTAGAGAGATGGAGGCGATCTGAGACTTGGATTGTGAAGCGGATAGTCACAGCATCTTCTTTATAACGGTCATCCATGGACACGTTCATGATGTTGGAGTCCGCAGCAGTCACGCTACTAGCTACCCTGGCTAACACTCCCTTGCCCTGGCGCGTATCGATTGCGAGATCGACCTCAAACTCTCGGTTAACCTCTTTGCCCCACTCGACCTCCACCCACTTATCACTGTCCTTAGAAAGCATTCTGAGGGCTACCGGACAATCATTTGTGTGGACCTGCAAGCCCTCGCCCTTACCGAGGTAGCCGATGATGTTGTCACCTGGAATTGGATGACAGCAAGTTTGGAAGCTAATTGAATTACCTTCGCGTCCATCGACCAAGATGGCCTGACGCTGATGATGGTGCGAGGCAATTTCTTGCTGAGGAGACACCCAGTCCGCCGCGCCCAAGCGCATTTGCTCTGAGCCGCCCTCGTCATCAATCAAAATCTTCAACCGAATTGCTAACTCTTGAGCAGATCTGCGACCCAAGGCAATGTTGACACAAGCTTCTTCACGCGTTTTATCGCCAGTCCAATGCAATAACTTTTCCCAGAGCTCTGGTGTTAGCAGACCAGCATCGACCCCCTGTTGACGCAAGGCGCTTGCCAAGAGACGCTCGCCTAACTGAAGGGACTCCGCATAGTGCTTAGTCTTGAGTGAGTGACGAATCGAGGCGCGAGCTTTACCGGTTCTTACAAATGCCAACCAACCAGGGTTAGGTTGAGAGTTGGCTGATGTCACCACCTCAACAATATCGCTGTTCTTTAATTCGCTACGCAACGGTAACTGCATGCCATTAATCTTGACCGCTACACAAGTGTTACCCACATCACTATGAATCGAATAGGCAAAGTCTAAGGCGGTAGCACCGCGTGGCAAGGCTCTAATCTGACCCTTTGGTGTAAAGACATAAACTGCATCCGGGAACAAATCAATCTTGACGTGCTCTAAGAATTCTTGCGAATCCCCACTGCTATCCTGAATATCAATCAAGGATTGCAGCCATTGATGTGCGCGGTTTTGCACCTCACTCATATCAGGACCACCATCTTTGTAAGCCCAGTGCGCTGCAACCCCTGCCTCAGCAACCGCATGCATATCACCGGTACGTATCTGAAATTCGACCGGCACACCCGATGGGCCTAAGAGCGTCGTGTGCAAAGACTGATAGCCATTGAGTTTAGGAATCGCAATGTAATCCTTAAACTTTCCAGGCATTGGTTTGTAGAGTGCGTGCAAGATGCCGAGCGCACGATAGCACTCATCAATCGAATGGACGGTTACCCTAAACGCATACACATCGAGCACTTGAGAGAAGCTCAAATGCTTGCTGCGCATTTTGTTGTAAATACTAAAGAGCGTTTTTTCTCGACCTTGCAGATCAACCTCAAGGTTCACTTTTGCAAAAGACATGCGGGCATTCTGCAAAATCTTCTCTACCATCTCTTTGCGATTACCGCGCGCCCGCTTCACCGCATCTTCAATCACCCTGAAGCGCATGGGCATTGAGTAACGGAAACTCAAGTCCTGTAAATCACGGTAAATAATATTCAGACCCAAGCGATGGGCAATCGGAGCATAGATCTCAATGGTTTCAGCGGCGACTCTTCGACGCTTTTCCATCGGAACGGCATCGAGCGTGCGCATATTGTGTGTACGATCAGCAAGCTTAACCAAAATGACTCGGACATCGCGCGCCATTGCCATAAACATCTTGCGGAAGCTTTCAGCTTGCGCCTCTGCATGACTTTGGAACTCCAACTTATCGAGTTTGGTTAAGCCTTCAACAAGTTCAGCCACTTTGCTACCAAATTTACCAACAAGATCAGCTTGAGTGCAGCCAGTATCTTCAATCACATCATGCAGTAAAGCTGCCATGATGGAAGATGCATCCAAGCGCCAGGTCGCACAGAGTTCAGCTACTGCTACTGGATGACTAATGTACGGCTCACCGCTATGGCGATACTGACCGAGGTGGGCCGCATCAGCAAAATGGAAGGCCTGCTTGATGAGTGCAACTTCTTCAGGCTTGAGATAGCCTAATTTAGAAATGAGACCATCAATGGAAACGACTTGGTGCTTTAAGGGTAATGTTGGCGCAGAGGTGGGGCCAAACAAATGTCGACTCGACTGAGCCAACAAAGTTGCGATGATGGAAGACTTGTCGCTTTTAGCGGTCTCATTAGGCGAGACCTGACCTTTGGATTCCGATGTGTTTGGGTCGCCTAAGGGGAGCTCCACAACGGAACCCCTGAATTACAAAGGTACTTTGGTCAACATGTCACGGTCAGTTACACCAGCAGCAACTTCACGTAACGCAACTACAGTTGCTTTATCTCTGGACTCAACACGTGGGGAATGACCTTGAACCAATTGGCGTGCGCGATAAGTCGCGGCCAATACTAGCTCAAAACGATTTGGAATAGTTTTTAGACAATCTTCTACAGTAATACGGGCCATGCTGAACTCACTTAAATTTAGCTTCAATACCCATAGGATAACTGATTAGACCCCAAGGCGCCTCAAAAGCGCTGGGTTGCGAGCCATAATCGGCCTTGAGCGTAGGCGGCTGGCAGCAACCACATGACGCAAATCTATCAAAGCGCGCTCAAAATCATCGTTGATCACGATGAAATCGGCTTCATGAGCATGCTGGAGCTCTAAATGCGCTGCAGCCAGCCTTCTCTGAATAGTTGCCTCATCATCTTGACCACGTTTACGCAAGCGCTCCTCTAAGGCCTCAAATGAAGGTGGGAAGATGAATATCCACTGCACTTCTGGAATGATTTGACGAATCTGCTGAGCACCCTGCCAGTCGATCTCCAACATGACATCGCGCCCGGTTTTCATCTGAGCCTCAATCCAAGCTTTAGACGTGCCGTAAAAATTGCCATGCACTTCAGCGTGCTCCAAAAAATTACCTTGATCACGCTCAGCGATAAATGCTTCTCTGGCAATAAAGCGGTAGTCCTTGCCATCAACCTCACCTGGTCTTGGGGTGCGTGTTGTGGTGGAAAGGGATAACTTCAATGCTGCATCTTCTTGCAACAAGGCATTCACCAAAGAAGATTTACCAGCACCTGATGGAGCGACGATCATCAACATGCTGCCTTGGTAGGCAGGAGATAAATTTGCTTTAGGTTTAGGGCTGGCCATGGTGATTGAGTTAGGTGATTGAGGTAAGCAATAGTTACTCTAAATTTTGGACTTGTTCACGCATCTGCTCGATCAAGAGCTTGAGCTCTAAAGCAGCTTGCGTACATTCTTCTGAAACCGATTTGGAGCTCAAAGTATTGGCTTCGCGATTGAGTTCTTGCATTAAAAAATCTAAACGCTTGCCCACTGGACCCTTACCTGCCAAAGCCGTATCAACAACTTGAAGATGGGTCTTGAGGCGGGCAAATTCTTCCGCCACATCAATACGAACCGCGTAAAGCACTACCTCTTGACGAATGCGCTCCATTAACTCGGTACCAGACCCGCTGTTAACCTTCCCTTGCTCTTGCGCAGCCAGTGCCTCGGCTAGACGTTCAGTGAGCTTCTCTTGATACTGGGCAACATAGGTCGGAACCTTTGGCTCGATCACTTTCACAATCTCACGCATCTTGCTGGTGATATTGATTAAGACCGTTACCAAGGCTTTGCCTTCGGCATGGCGACTATCCATTAGAGCGGCCAAGGCGGCGCGACCTGCTTCTACAGTAGCAGCAATCCAGCCCTCCTCTTCGCCCCTAGGTTCAGCAACAATGCCCGGCCAACGCAAAATATCAGCGATACGTAAGGCTTCAGCGTTTGAAAAGACGACTTGCGCATGCTCTTGAAGGGTATAGAGCGCATCCAAGCGATCCTTGTTCAGGGCGCCTAAGGCATGGGGGTTCGCTTTTGCAGCCCCAGCAGCACCCGAATTAACGCGCCATGCGGCCCGAAATTCCACCTTACCCCGAGAAAGGCTTTGAGTCGCCATTTCTCGCAAGGCAGGCTCAGCCCCACGACACTCGTCCGGAAGACGGAAGCCCAAATCCAGAAAGCGGCTATTAACAGCCCGACATTCCACTTGCAGATCAGCTACAACACCAGCTCCTAGGGAGACTTGGCGAGAAGCGCTGCCATAACCAGTCATGCTCGATATCATAGGGACATTGTAGATCTTTAGGACCACACCCCATGACTCAGCCCAACATCACCCGCCCTAGTGGCCGCACCCCTACACAATTGCGGCCTGTGAGCATCAGCCGCGCCTTTACCAAGCATGCAGAAGGCTCTGTCCTGATTGCCTTTGGCGACACCAAAGTGCTTTGTACAGCCAGCGTACTAGAAAAGGTGCCACCTCATAAAAAAGGCTCTGGTGAAGGATGGGTAACTGCGGAATACGGCATGCTCCCCCGATCCACTCACACCCGCAGCGACCGTGAAGCAGCCCGCGGCAAACAATCTGGTCGCACCCAAGAAATTCAGCGCCTGATCGGTCGTGCCATGCGCAGCGTCTTTGATCTGAAAGTATTGGGAGAAAGAACCATTCACCTAGATTGTGATGTCTTACAAGCGGATGGTGGAACGAGGACTGCATCAATTACTGGTGCCTATGTTGCGGCACGTGATGCCATTAACACACTCCTACAAAGTGGTGCGCTTAAGACAGATCCAATAATTGATAGCGTTGCAGCGATTTCTGTTGGCATCTATCAAGGCGTGCCAGTACTTGATTTAGATTACCCTGAAGACTCCTCTTGTGACACCGACATGAATGTTGTCATGACAGGCAAAGGCGGCATGATTGAAGTGCAAGGGACTGCTGAAGGTGCCGCCTTCTCCCGTGCTGAATTAAATGCACTATTAGATTTAGCTGAGCAAGGAATTGCGGATTTAACGCAACTGCAAAAAGAAGCGTTTAAATAATAGATTGATCCAGATGTTGCAAAAACTCGTTCTCGCCTCTAACAATGCCGGTAAGGTGCGGGAGTTTCAGGAACTATTGGCACCCTTTCACTTTCAGGTCATCCCTCAAGGTGAATTGGGTATTCCAGCCGCAGAAGAGCCGCATCATACTTTTGTTGAGAACGCGCTTGCTAAGGCACGCCATGCCAGCGCCACCAGCGGTTTACCTGCACTTGCAGATGACTCCGGCATTTGCGCCCATGCATTAGATGGTGTGCCAGGGGTTTACTCGGCTCGCTATGCAGGCGTTGATGGCAATAACGCAGCCAACAATCAAAAGCTAGTTGCAGCATTACAAGGCAAAGCTGATCGCGGTGCGCATTATGTCTGCGCCCTCGTCATGGTCAACAGCGCCAATGACCCAGAGCCACTGATTGTTCAGGCTCGCTGGTATGGCCAAATTATGGATGTTGCTAACGGGGACGGTGGTTTTGGTTATGACCCCCACTTCTTTCTGCCAGACCTTGGCAAGACTGCAGCCCAATTAGAAGCCTCCGAGAAAAACCAGATCAGTCATCGTGGCCAAGCCTTGCGCGAACTCATCACACAACTTCAAATCCGTGCTCAATACTCTTAATCCTATTTTGGCAACACAGCCAAAACTGACTGCCCTACCTCCACTATCTTTGTATATTCACTTTCCGTGGTGTGAAAAGAAGTGTCCTTACTGCGATTTCAATTCGCATCAAATTAAAGGGGCCGGCAATGGCGTCAAAGTTTCTCGAGGCTTTGATGAGGCGCGCTATATCAAGGCGCTCATTACCGATCTAGAGACAGAGTTACCTCGCATCTGGGGTCGCCAAGTCCACAGCATCTTTATTGGTGGTGGCACCCCTAGCTTAATGTCTGCTGATGGTGTGAATGAGCTACTCTCAGCTATTCGAGCGCGCGTGAACTTAGAGCCCGATTGCGAGATCAATATGGAAGCCAATCCTGGCTCTGTAGAGGCCGACAAGTTCACTGGCTTTGCCAATGCGGGAATCAATCGTGTTTCCTTAGGCATTCAGAGTTTTCAGGATGAGCAGCTTAAGGCTTTGGGACGTATTCATAACGGCGAAGAAGCCAAACGCGCGATTGCGATTGCTCTACAACACTTCAAGTCCGTAAATCTCGATCTCATGTTTGGCTTACCCAATCAAACCTTAGAAGCAGCTAAAGCGGATATTGAAACCGCCCTCTCCTTTAAGACTCCTCATCTATCTTTCTATAACCTAACGCTAGAACCCAATACTTACTTTGCAAACTTTCCTCCAAAGTTACCAAGCGAAGATGAGATTGATGCGATCTTTGAACAAAACTTAGCGCTCTTAGAGGCGGCAGGTTATCGACGTTATGAGATCTCCGCCTATGCCAAGAAAGATCAGGAATGCAAACACAACCTGAATTACTGGCGGTTTGGAGATTACATCGGCATTGGTGCAGGTGCACATGGAAAGATTTCATTCCCAGACAAAATTACCCGGCAAGTACGCGAGCGTCATCCAGAAACCTATATGCAGGCAATGGAGTCCAAAGGCAATGCCTTAATTGAAGCGCGCGAGATTCCAGCCAAAGATCTTCCTTTTGAATTCATGCTCAATACCTTACGCCTAACAGACGGCGTAGACACCGTGACTTTCAGTGAGCGCACTGGATTACCCCTCAATGTCGTATCCAAAGGATTGGATGAGGCCAGCAAAAAAGGTTTACTAGATTCAGACCCCAACAAGCTCAAGGCAACTGAACAGGGTTTGCGTTATCTCAATAACTTACAAGAGATGTTTTTATAAGTCCGAGGATGTTGCTCGGTGATTCAGCTTACTTTCCAGTCCAAACAGGTGGCTTCCCACCTAAGAATGCAGTAACTCCATTTCTAAAGTCTTCGCTGCCATAGCATTCCCGAATCAAATCACTGCAATCTGGTAAGTTGCTCTTGATGATTCTTACAAGGGTCTGCTTGCTGGATTTCTGTGTGATGGGTGCCAACTTCATTAAACGCTCAGCTAGCTGATTTGCTTCACCCTCCAGGGCTTCAGCTGGATAAGTAGCCAAGAGATAGCCTTCTTTCAGTAACTCAGGCGCAGTTACCAACTCAGCAAGTAACAACATGCGCTTGACGATATTCACTCCCAGGTGCGCAACGAGCCAAGCAACATTCCCAGCGGATAAACAATTGCCCAAAGTTTTAGCGATGGGAACTCCAAAGCGAGCATCCGGCGTAGAGATTCTAAAATCACAGCAACTAGCAATAGCAAGCCCTCCGCCTACTGCCATGCCATCAATCACAGCAATTGTTGGAATAGGCAACATAGCTAAAGGCGCAAGATAGGAATCAATACTCTCTTCGTATGAAATCCCATCATCGCCAGAAGTAAAGGCAGAGAATTGGGTGATATCACTACCAGAAACAAAGGACTTGCCGCCAGCACCACGCAAAATAGCCACCCTCGCCGCGGAGCTCTTAGCCAGGTCTTCACAAATCGACTTCAAGCTCTCATACATCCCCACTGTCATTGCATTACGGGCAGCAACGTGATCAAAGCTGATGTACGCAATGCCATTGCGCAGCTCAAAATCTACTTTTGCAGTTGAAGAGGTCGACTGGGATGCTATTGATGACATTAAAGGTACCGCTAGGAAGTTGAAATGAGGGGTTCGTGAACTACTCTGCGTAATTGATTTATATTGATGACTATTGTTAGCACTTCATTCTAAACATATAAAAATAATTGAGACAAAATGAATTCAGCTTCAAATAAACCACTGCCCTTGGCTGGTGTTCGAGTTCTTGACGTGAGTCAAGTTATGGCGGGTCCCTACTGCTGCATGTTGCTAGCCGACTTAGGCGCGGATGTCATCAAAATTGAACCTCCAGGCACGGGTGATCAAACTCGTGGGGCCATGGGATTCAAGATGAAAGGTTCAGATAGCATGGGCTTTCTGAATATGAATCGCAACAAGCGCAGCGTGACGCTCAACCTCAAAACTGAGGCCGGAAAAAAAGTATTCTTTGAGCTCGTGAAGACTGCAGATATCTTGGTTGAAAATTATCGACCTGGTGTGATGAAAAAACTGGGTATTGACTACCCATCACTTAGAGACCTCAACCCTGGCCTGGTCTACGCCAGCATCTCGGGCTTTGGACAAACTGGACCATGGGCAGATCGCCCAGGCTTTGATTTAATGGCACAAGCTATGTCCGGCGTGATGAGTGTTACCGGCTATCCGGATGGTCCGCCAGTAAAAGCAGGCGTGCCAGTGTCTGACATTGGCTGCGCACTCTTTGCGGTTTATGGCATTTTGTCAGCCTATATCGGTAAGACTAAATCGGGTGAGGGTCAATTTATTGACGCTTCTCTGTTTGATTCAGCGTTGGCATTCTCCATCTGGGATACGGCGCAGTACTGGGGTACTGGCGTTGAGCCTTACAAGCTAGGTACGGCCAATCACATGAGCGCGCCCTATCAGGCTATGAAAGCTTCTGATGGCCACTTTGTTATGGGCGCCACCAATCAAAAGCTTTGGAAGCTCCTCTGCGACAAGATTAATCGTCCTGAATTATTTGAAGACCCACTTTTCAGAACCAACCCACTACGTCTAGCAAATCGCTTAATTCTGGCAGCTGAACTTGAAAAAACTTTCGCAAGTAAGACTAGCGAAGAATGGGTAGACCTTCTTTTAGCTGCCGGTATTCCGGCTGGACCGATTAACACCTACCCCCAAGCATTTGATAGTGAGCATGGGCAGCATCGTCAGATGCGCATGGAAATTGATCATCCGATTGAGGGCAAGGTTCCCAATATTGGCTTTGCCGTCAAGATGATAGGCACACCGCAACAAGTGACTCGTCACCCCCCTTTACTCGGTGAGCACACCCATGAATTACTTGAGGAATTGGGTATTGCTGGAGATGCACTCAAGGCACTAGAAGAAGGCGGCGCTTTTGCGACCTAAGAATTAATCTCCTGCAGGCAAAAGAAATGGGCTCCTAGGAGCCCATTCTCTATTACTCAATAACCGACCTAATTACAATTTACCCTCCTTAAGCGCCATCTGAGTTGGCGATTGGAGGAGCTTCAAACGGATCTTTGTTTGGCGTAGCAGTTGGAGCTTTTTTAGCTTTAGTGCCAGGCATTAATTCAAAGTCTGGAGTAAAGGTAGTCATCGTGCTCCGCAATTGCTCGAATGCTTTACGATCACCTTCAAACTTGGCTTTTCCTTCGGCCTGTAGTTTTTCAAAGGTGGTTTGACCGCCCATCACTTTTTCTAAATCGCTACGGTTCACGGTGATAGTCAGGCTTGGGTTTTTATCTTGGTAACCCTTAATATTGGTCAACGCAGAATTACTCATTTCCACTACAAACTTCTCACTATTATCCGGAGTAATGAGATTGATAGTGAACTTCATGCCAGCAGCTTTTTTGCTATCCATGCTGATTGCTAAGGCATTGAGCCAAAGCTCTGTAGTCATTGCCTTGATCATGTCAGGACCGTTGGTCTTTGGTGATGCCCCAGAAGGCATACCGTGACGCAACTCGTATGCAGCGCCCAAGAAGCTGTTGCGCACACTAGGGCTTTCTTTTTGATAGCCAATTTGTTCAAAAATATCTGCTAACAAATCTTTGGCGGCTGTGTTGTTTGGCTCTGCATAAACCAACTTATTCACGATCTCCATAGCCTCACGGTATTTACCCTGTTTATAGAGCTGCCTACCCTTTGCCATGATTTTTCCTGAGCCACCCATCATCTCCACATACAGCGGCGCAGAATCTTTTGGTGATAAAGGAATCAAGGTAGCAGGATTAGCATCCCAGTAACCTAAGTAACGATTAATCACAGCGCGGCTGTTGTGCTCTTCAGAACCATGGTAGCTATGCGCTGCCCATTGAGACTTTAAGCTCTCTGGTTGTTTGTAAACATTATGCACTTCATTAATCGTTACGCCATTGTTGGCCAAATGGAGCACTTCATTGTTTAAGTGTGCGTAGCTGTCACGCTGCGTGCGCATAACTTCTTGCACGCGATCATTACCCCAGCGCGGCCAAGAATGCGAAGCAAACATCACTTGCGCTTCATTGCCATAACGATACAAAGCGTTGTTAATATTCCTAGACCATGCCAGTGCGTCACGCACTAATGCACCGCGCAAAGTATAAATATTGTGAATGGTGCCGGTGATATTTTCTGCAGCCCAAAATGCTTTCATCTGCGGAAAATAAGTGTTCATCTCCGCTGGAGCTTCTGTACCAGGCGTATTTTGGAACTCCATCTCTACCCCATCCACCGTCATCTTTTCAAATGGCTCATTGATCAGAATAGTTGGCTCAATTAATCCAAGGTTTCCTGCTGCAGTATTTTTACCAATCGATTGGTCAACGTGACCAAATGGGCTACGTGGCAATAAAACGCCATACTGGAAATACAGACGACGTGTCATGGCATTGCCTGCATACACATTCTCTGCAACAGCGTGATCCATAAAGCCAGCTGGAGCAATAATCTTGACCTTGCCGCTCTTCACATCAGCTTCCTCTACTACACCGCGAACACCGCCAAAGTGGTCAGCATGTGAATGGGAGTACACCACCGCGACTACAGGGCGCTTGCCTAACTTCTCATTCACCAACTCTAAAGCTGCTCTAGCAGTCTCTTTTGAAGTTAATGGGTCAAAGACAATCCATCCTGTATTGGTTTTAACAAAGCTAATGTTCGATAAGTCAAAACCACGAACTTGATAGATCTTTCCTGGCACAACCTCATAGAGGCCGTAACCCATATTAAGAATAGCTTGACGTTGCAATGAGGGATGTACGCTATCGAAATCCTTGCCTTGCAATAGGAATTCATAGCTGCCCATATCCCAGGCCACGTTACCTGCATCAGCCATAATGGTTTTATAAGCTGGCGCCGCAATAAATCCCCTCTTAGACTCTTCAAAGTCACGCTTATCTTCGAAAGGCAATGTTTTACGTAAACCGTTTTGCAATTCAACTGTAAATGTTGAAGGTGCCTTGCCCTTAGGGTCGAAATGCTTTCCTTGCATTGCGCCTGGATCAGCAACGACTCCACCGCCACCAGCAGCAAAAACAGAGTTGCCGGAAAGGAGTGTTATGGATAACGCAATCAGAGTAATTTTGGTTTTCATAGAAGCCTTGAAATATTGCATATATTGGTAAAAAAGGTACTTTACGAATGTAAAGAGTGCGCCCCCTATAGGCAATTAGCTATAGGGCTAATATCTTAATCCTGAATGGATGGCAGAAAGACGATAAATTCAGCGCCCCCACTAGGGGCATCTTGATAACGAATGTGACCACCATGACGAGAGACGATATGGTGGCAAAGCCATAAACCCAAGCCCATTCCAGAGCGCTTATTGCTACTGGAGAGCAATTCAAATAAGTGTGGCTGGGCATCCGTTGGAACGCCGCCTCCATTATCAGATACCAGGAGTTTGATTCCCTCAGGCACATCTCGACTTTCAATCTGGAGAGTGCGAGAAGATAGCGCCTTGTCACCGAGGACCTGTATTGCGTTATTGATGAGGTTCAACAGGACCTGTTGAATTTCACCACGATTGGCATTGATAAAAGATTTAGACTCCAGTCGCAGAACCACTTGAATGCTCTGCGCCTGAATTTCTGGTTTAGCAATTTTGAGAACGGACTCAATCAGCCCAACAATATCAATTCGCTCCACCCCAATCTTCCCATCTGAAAATATAGAGCGCAGGGATTGGATGATGTTAGTAGCCCTCTGGTTATCTGCCAATAAGGCTGCGAGAATCTCTTGGTATTGTTCAGTAGTTAAATTTCTCTCAGATAACTTCTTCTGCAGGAATTGAATGTTGAGCTGGGATGCTCCCAAAGGCTGATTAAGCTCATGAGCGATAGAGGCTGACAAAGCACCTGTTGCTGCAGTTTTATTGGCTTTTAATAGATTAGAAATTAAACTTTCACGCTCAATTAATAAGGCTTTAATTTCTTCATTCTCGGTTTGCGATTGGGCGCTTGCTAGTGCAATCCGCTCAGACCAATAACCGCCGATCGCAATATAAGCTAGCGTGTTCATCACGATTTGCATGATTGTCAGCAGAATCAAAAATTGCGGGATCTGCTCAACCTGGCGAATGGTGAAACCAGAGGCAATCACTACAGAGAGCCGTCCAATAGCAAAAAATAATTCTGCGGTAGTGGCGTATTGCAAATAAATTAATTGCTGCGAAGGAGTTGTCTTTCTTTTTGAGCGCAACTGGAATGTTTGCAAAATAAAAAAGAGTCCTGTGATCAGGCAAATGATGGCAGTTCGACTTTCAAAAGTGCCATTAATACGCATCCATTCAAAGGATGGAATAAAGATCAGAACTGATAGTAGGAATGCATATTTCAGACGCCTACTAATGGGCCTATTAAGAGACCTACAAAACAGAAATTGCAAAATAGCAGCAATGTAGAACAAGGAATTGGCTATTGTGAAATTGAATTCTGGTTTTGAGACATCTTCAATTGTCACAATCCCGGTGCCAAAGGTAGTCAAAGCCAAAATACTCACCACCAAAGATCCCATCCAATAAGGACTAGGCCTTACTGTGCTTTGAGAGCGATAGTAGTGATAGACGCCCAATAACAAGCCCAACTGAATGGTGGCAAGAATATAGAAATAAAGGGCTATCAGAAGCTTCATGCTATCTATCGTACAACGACGATGGGAGCTCGCACACCCCCAATCGGACCGGCTTTACTGTGTCAGGCTTGGCAAGCCACCAGTTAAAATGAGATAGAAAAAGTATAGGGAGCTCAGCAAAATGAGAGCGCCAATCAGATACTGCGGATAACGTATCCCCTGCTCCGGAAAACCCTTTTTTTTGCCAGTCACCATGGATCTGACTAGGTTTTGCCTTTCAATCACACTCATCCCAATTGCAGCAATGATGTGGACGATGACCAAGCCAAGAACCAGACTAGCAACTACCTCATGAGCCTCGGATGGAACATTACCCAAAAACTCTTTAACTGATAAATAACCAGTTAAGCCAATCAGCAGTATGAGCAACATCAGCGCAAACATCACTAAGCCACCCGCCGGGTTATGGCCAACATCATGATGAGGATGTCCACGCAACATCGTCATAAAGTGCTCAATTACAGCCCGAGGGCTTTTGAGAAACTGAGTAAATCTAGCGTAACGGGTACCAATGACACCCCAGACCAATCGAATGAGGACAAGCAAACATGCGGTATAGCCAAATGCATAGTGAATCATGGCCAAGCGTTCACTCTCTGAAGTGAGCCAAGCACCAGCAAAACAAATCACTAATAGCCAATGAAAGACCCGCACCGGCATATCCCAAACCATGATGGCTTGTTTCAATTTGCCAGTAGCTCCAACCGTTTCGTTCATAACTTTATTCATTTGGCTGGGATCTTAATGTTGTTCTCACTAAAAATACCTTTAGCAGCATCGATATGACAGGCCCCACAGTTAGCTGGACTCTTGATGCTCGCTCGTTTCCATACATCTGCTCTTACCTCATCATGCTTACGAATAAACCAAGATGTTTTAGTGATGCGGTTTTCAGGAGCAGTCTCGCTGTACTTTTGTCGAGTAGCTGCATTCTTCACCAGCCAATTAGTTAGCTCAGTCTGACTCTTGGGATCCAAGCTGGCATCGGTACCGAAATGCTTTGCTAGTCCAGACATGATATTTTTCCAGCTCTGTTGACTTAAGAGTGCTGGCGGATAGGCCATATGACAACTTGCACACTCAGCTTCAAAAGAAATTGGCGCATCACTAGGCATCGTCATTTTTGCAGCAAATGTAGGCGAAGCTAGGAGCACTAAAGTTGCAATCAATACAGTTTTTTTCATTTTGATGAGATTCATTTAACAGTCATTAGCCAAGAAAGGACATCCGCTTTTTCTTGCGCGGTGCAGTCTCTACCAAGCACATCATTGCAATTGCGCTTAAACCATTTATCGGCCTTGGCTTCATCGGTAAAGCGTGCAGGATTGGCGCTTGGCGCCAAGGGCTTAATCACCTTCCCGGTAACAATATGTTTAGTGTCGTGATTCGGAGGATTTTCGTGACAGGATGCACAGCTCCATTCCTTGCCATGCTTAGTATTGAAGAACTGCTCTCCGCGAGCTGGGGACGCCTTACCCGATTGAGACTCATAGGCCCTCAACAAGTCTTGCGACGTTGCTGCGCTGACTGTAAGAGCCACGCCCATGAAGACAAATCCCGAAAATAACCTCCAAAACATACATACCCCTCTTTTCATACTGCTCACACCCTTTAGTATGCGCCATTAATATGACACTCCATTTGGATAAATAAGTAGAATAGTCGGGTATTTAGGGCTTATTTACTAAAACCATCCTCAAAAATGATTCTGATGATTAGCATGAGTAATACAATCCAATCAAATGCCAAATTAGTTGCATTTATCAATTACCGCATTACTGCTCACAGTTAATGCATCCCAATTTATTAAGGATTAATATCGTTATGAAAAAACTAGTCATTATTGTTGTACTGGCCGCTATTGCTGCTGGCGCTTACTTCATGCTCAATAAACCAAAGGCCCCTATCGCTGGCGTAGCCGCTCAAGAAGCTGCCCTCATTTATGACGGCGAAGTAATCAAGATTGATGCTGCAACTCGTACTGTTACCCTCAAGAATCAAGATGGTGAATCCACTATCGTTGCTGGCCCTGAAGTTAAGAACTTTGCTGAAATCAAAGTTGGCGATCATTTTGATGTGGTCTACGAACTCGCTGTTGCTATTGAGTTGGTTAAGGTGAAAAACCCAGGCACAACTAGTGAGCAAGTTACTACTGGCACAACTACTGCCCCACAAGGCGACAAGCCAGGCATGATCACCACTAACACTATTACTGCAACTGCAAATGTTGAAGCAATTGATGCGACTAAGAACATCGTTTCTTTAAAAGGTCCTCAAGGAAATATCTTCAAAGTTAAAGTTCAGAATCCTGACTTGATGAAAGACATCGCCGTAAACGATCAAGTTAAAGTGGTTTACACAGAAGCGATTGCTGCAGTAGTAAGCGCACCAGCTGCGAAGAAGTAATGCAATAACGTTTTCTAGTAACTAGAAAGACAAAACCCCAGCAAGTGATTGCTGGGGTTTTTTAATTCCAAGATTCAGTTCGGGCAAGCAACTTTCAAGACTGTATCTCCATTCCCGTAAAAATAGCCTCAACTACATACATTGGAAATGGCTCTGCATTGCTTGATCTCACCTGATTTATGACAGACTCGGTCATCTCAATAATTTCGCGAATTAATTGCTCCGCTATATCAGCGCCAAGCCCAGCTTGTTGAGCTTGAGATAACCAGTGTCTGTGGTGGATTTTCTGTATGGCTGGAGCGAACATATACACGAGGGTTGGACACTGCCCTAGTTCCATTCATTTCATAGTCGCAAGAATCGTGAGTATGGCCATGAATCCAGTGCTACCTGTATCAAACAAGATGGATATGCGTTATTGAACTCCGGCCTGCCTTAAGATCCAAGCCGGGATGTCTGAAAGTCCAACTATGGCGTTATTACTCATAGAAAGGTTTGGGATAGCAATGGGCGGTGACTGCAGTTGTGAGTTAGTGCAAATATCAAAAAATTCATTCGGAATTGGAAGGTAATTATTGATAAATGTGAGATTCCCGCGAGGTACGCACCCACCCATATCTGCCCCATAGCTAACAAGATCAGTTGCAAGACAAAGAGGCGTCGGTATCGTATAAGAACCAAATAATGCTATCAAGGCATCAATAATGACATTTCCAGCATACTTCGAAAGGAGTTGCGCAACAGTCTCCGTCCAGGTTGAAGGTGTGGCACAAGTTCCAAGATTCATATACCCAACTGGGTTGCTATAAGAAGCGTTACTATCCAAGTAAACATGCTGGCTACCACCATCGGTGTAATAGGTGTTTCCTGCACCCTTAGGACGCTTATCGTGAGCGACATTTAGCTGGACAAGTAATCCACTCTCCATGTTTTCCCCTTGAGACCCGTTGATATATATTGCTCCACCATCCCACATTTGCTCAAGGAAATAACTTATTTCGTTGCTGATTATTTTATTGTTTCTTACAATTGTTGGAGTATCGAATACACCCCAATAATTATAGGGAAGCGGCACGTTAACACCGTTTACATTAGCCCCTGGCGCCCCAGGAAAACCACCTTGATCTAAAAGACCCCAGCCCCAACCGATAGCAATACCTGCCCATGGCGTATGACTAATCGTATTGTTTTTAATTAAGGTTTCAGCAGTGAAGCCTACGTATATAGAGGCACTATCGTAATAGTCCTGACCGGTATAGGTAATACTATTATTTAATATTTGATTACCGATAGTCTCCCCGCCACTACTCGATGGTCGAGCATCCGTTAAAGCCACCCCACCAACCTGTATTGCTGCCGATGAAATATCAGTAAAGCGATTATTAATCACCGTGTTGTATTGGCTACCCGTACCTAAGGATAGAGCAACCGCACCTAGATGTGAGAATATATTGCTATCAAATATGATGCGTTTGGCATAGCTAAGACTGACATTTCCAGGCGTTGAATAAACAATTTTTTGATGGCCTAATAATGTCTTACCGTACCCGGTACCCTTAATAAAGTTCCCGCTTTGATCCGAAACGTAACCATCGGTATTAAGGTCATTCCAAGTTGCATAAGAAAACTGCAGACCCTTAAAAGTAATATTCTGAACTGGCGCACCACTACTACCCTGTAAATTCAACAGAGTTGGTTGACTAGCTAAGACTGCCTTACTAGGGGTTGAGTTACCAGAAGGCATATACGTTAATTGCTTGGAGTTAGGATTTAAAAACCACATACCCGGCTGAAGATACTCGTAGGCATTCTCAATCCAGCTCAATATTTGGAAATTGAAAGGCACATAAAAAGTCTGGGCATTATTCCAGCATTCCTGCTTTGGCAGAAGGTTAGCCCCTCCACTTGCAGTTAATGGGCATCGCATCATTCTCCATTGTTGAGCCGTCACAATCTCAGCCCATTCTGGGCGGGAAGGAGGGGTTGGTGACCTACCAGGGGCGGGAGCATACCCAGTGCTAGTCCAAGCCCAATCTTGATTAGCATTTGCAAATACTGAAGGATCATAATTGGTGCGAGCGCGAATGATTCTGGCATCATCAACATAAAACTGCCGCGCAATCGTACCAGCACTCCACTGGCTCACCGTTGAGGTACATGATCCTCCAGAACACGCTAGGTCATTAACCTCAATCCCCCCAGAAATTACAACCGGAGCACTGTTGCTAGGGTCTGCTTGGTAAACAACTGGGTACTGATCGGAACCAGAATCATCAGGTCCAAAATTAATTGCCTCGCTGAGTACATAAGTTCCGCTTTTGATATTTACATTAATAGTGCATTGACCCCTAGCTTTATCGTTGCTCACAACAGCTCGAGCACGATTAATCGTATTGAAAGGTTTTGAAGAAGTGCCATCCCCCTCTGAATCATCACCATTAGTGGCAACATAGTAATTTTTGCTACAGGATGGCGTCGACGAATCGCCAGAACACCCTGCTAAAGAAATCGCAATAATTAACGCATAGATTGTCGGGATTTTATTGCGCACAATAATCAAACTCTTTGTTATGCCCAAAAGAAATTGAGGTAATTTTTATTTTAATGTCTAGATTACCATAGCCATTTTTAGAATTTGAAACCCTCGTGTGCGAAGTGAATTAAATTCTTCAGCTCTAAGAAACTATTTTTTGTTTGTGAACTCATAAAGACTTAAAGCTGCTACCAAATCAAAAACTGATAGGGATTAATTCAGCTAAAAAGTAGATATATCTTTGCTATGTATAGAAGCAAAAGC
>NZ_NCFJ01000288.1:0-3267 GCF_002281105.1 Polynucleobacter sp. 35-46-11 | reverse complement strand
GATGCTCTGCACGCTCTGGAGCTTGCCCAAGAGAATTGATCTCCAGACGTACGCCCTTGAGCCCAAGCTCATCCCACAGACGTTGACCCATCAAAATGATTTCTGCATCAATATCTGGACCAGCAAAGCCCATCGCCTCAATTCCAAATTGATGGAACTGACGATAGCGGCCACGCTGCGGACGCTCATGACGGAACATCGGCCCTGTGTACCAAAGACGCTTTGGTCCTTCGTAGAGCAAATTATTTTCAACTACGGAGCGAACTACGGCGGCAGTACCTTCTGGACGTAATGTGAGCTGCTCACCATTCAGGCGATCTTCGAAGGAATACATTTCTTTTTCAACGATATCGGTTACTTCACCAATGCCACGCTGAAACACTGCAGTTGCCTCGACAATCGGGGTGCGCAAGAACTCATAGCCATAGGCTCGAGTGAGATCACGCAAAACATGCTCTAAATGTGTCCACTGCACAGCATCAGCTGGCAAGAGATCATTCATGCCACGAACGCCATTAATTTTCTGAATCTTTTGAGCTTTAGAGGAGTTGATCTGGTCTGTCATGTTGTACGCTTGTTTTGTATTTCTTTATTGTTCTTGTTTTTTATTCTTACTGGCTTTAGCTCTTATTTAGGAGCGTAATGTTGGTTGACGTAATCGTCCACAATCACCTGAAACTCTTGGGCAATATTCTCGCCACGCAAAGTCTTGACTTTGACCCCATCCACGAACACTGGAGCTGCAGGAGTCTCGCCAGTACCCGGTAAAGAGATACCGATATTAGCGTGTTTACTCTCGCCCGGACCATTGACGATGCAACCCATAACTGCAACATTCATTGCTTCAACACCAGGATGGGTTTTTTTCCAGACCGGCATTTGTTGACGCAGATAGGATTGAATATTCGCAGCCAACTCTTGGAAAGTGGTGCTGGTCGTTCTGCCGCAACCAGGGCATGCAATCACCATCGGGGTGAAATTACGCAAGCCCATGGTTTGCAAAATTTCCTGGGCAACAATAATTTCATTCTCACGCGGGGCACCTGGATCAGGAGTCAGAGAGACTCGAATCGTGTCACCAATGCCCTCTTGCAACAAGATGCCCATCGCTGCTGTTGAAGACACAATGCCTTTGCTTCCCATGCCTGCTTCGGTGAGACCTAAATGCAATGGGTAATCGGAACGACGAGACAGATCGCGATACACGGCCACCAAATCTTGCACATTGCTGACCTTACAAGACAGCAAAATTTGATTGGGGTTCATGCCGAACTCCACAGCCTTTTCTGCAGACTGCAATGCCGACTGAATTAATGCCTCGATCATGACTTCCTGCGCAGTCTTCGGTTCAGGCAATGCGGCATTACTATCCATAATGCTAGCTAGCAAGTCTTGATCTAAGCTACCCCAGTTCACACCAATCCGAATGGGCTTGTCATACTTGCATGCCGCTTCGATCATTTGCGCAAATTGTGGATCGCGTTTAGCGCCCTTACCCACATTACCAGGATTAATGCGGTACTTGGATAAAGCTTTGGCGCACTCTGGATACTCATTCAATAAGGTGTGGCCGTTGTAATGGAAGTCGCCAATCAATGGGACTAAGACATCCATCTTGTCTAACTGTTCACGAATATAGGGCACCGCTTCAGCCGCAGCTGGTGTGTCTACCGTAATACGCACCATCTCCGATCCTGCGCGAGCTAACTCTTTCACCTGTATTGCGGTAGCAATAGCATCAGCGGTATCGGTATTGGTCATGGATTGGACGCGTACTGGCGCATCGCCACCAACAGTAATGATGTTGGTTTTCCAAGCAATCATTGCTTGACGTGTAGCTCTCTTAGGCGATGGGCCTAAAGGTAGCTTAGGAAGATTGCTAGATGGATTACTCATGGGACTTGTTTTATGAAATCAGTCGTCTAATCTTTTGAGCCACTGCACTGAGTGCTCGGGCTGATACTCTTGCTCGATTTCTTCATCATCAAGACTGTCAACATCATCATCTTGATCGAGATTGATCTGCTTGTCATGCACGGCACGCTCTCGTACTCGGGTACGATCGACCACATCACCCGCTAACTGTCCACAGGCTGCTGCAATATCATCACCACGGGTTTTACGCACCGTTGCCACCATGCCAGCGTCCAACAGAATGCTGGCAAAGGCGTGAACGCGCTGGGCTGGTGAACGCTTCAATCCAGACTCTGGGAATGGATTAAATGGAATGAGGTTGATCTTGCACTTGATATTGGCTAATAGGCGTACCAACTCTTTTGCCTGAATATCAGAGTCATTTACGCCGTCGAGCATGCAGTATTCAAAGGTCAAGAAATCCCTCGGGGCAAACGGCAAATACCGTTCGCACGCAGCGAGCAATTCTCTTAAAGGATATTTTTGATTGAGGGGAACAAGCTGATCGCGCAACTTGTCATTCGGAGCATGCAATGAGACCGCTAATGCTACCGGGCAATCCTGAGCCAAGCGATCAATCATTGGCACAACGCCAGAAGTGGATACGGTCACACGACGACGCGACAAACCATAGGCTCGGTCATCAAGCATAAGCCGCAATGCAGTAACTACGTTGTCATAGTTAAGCAAAGGTTCACCCATACCCATCAAGACCACGTTCGAGATCACGCGACCGGTGTGCTCCCAACCTGGGGTTGGGTATTTTTCAATACGACGTACTGCATTTGGATCCGTGCGGAGTAAATGCTCTGCAAACCAGAGTTGCCCAATGATTTCACCGGCGGTGAGATTGCGTGAGAAGCCCTGATGCCCAGTTGAGCAAAAACGGCAATTGACCGCACAGCCAGCCTGAGACGAAATGCACAAGGTGCCACGATCATCTTCAGGAATAAATACAGACTCCACGGCATTGCCAGCTCCAACATCGAGCAACCACTTGCGGGTGCCGTCAGCTGCATGCTCGTCTTTAATGACTGGGAGAGAAAGAACTTGCGCTTTATCGAGCAGGGTTGCTCTAAAGCTTTTTGCCAAATCGCTCATGTCGTTGATGTCGGATACTCCACGTTGGTGTATCCACTGCATGAGTTGCTTAGCCCTAAAGGGCTTTTCATTCAACCCCGCGACGTACGCTGCCATTTGGTCAGCGTCAAAATCTAAGAGATTTACGCGCGGGGAGGTCAATGCGCCTACTTATGTATTAAATAGGTTGTTCGTTAGCAATCGTGAATTAACGATTGAAAACGTTCATGCCAGCGAAGAAGAATGCAACTTCGACAGCAGCAGTTTCAGGAG
>NZ_NCFJ01000028.1:0-18506 GCF_002281105.1 Polynucleobacter sp. 35-46-11 | reverse complement strand
GGGAATGTAATAACTGCAAACGACGAACGTTTCGCACTAGCCGCTTAATTGCGGTTGCCCCTGAACTGATTCTCTCTTGGGTCAGCTAGCGCAAGCTAGATCAGGGTCATTTACAAGAGATAAGATCATTTCATGTCACGGGGAATGGTTCGAAAACTAAGTGAATCGCCAGCGTGGAACATGTCAGTCTGTGACTAGCTAGCTAAATTAAATGACATGACTAAGTATGTAGAACTTGTTGTAGAGGATTTGCGGACGCGGGTTCGATTCCCGCCGGTTCCACCATTTTGAAGTAAATTGTTTTACTCAACAGTCAAACGCCACCTCAATGGGTGGCGTTTTTCTTTGCTTCTATTTTTTACTTCGTATGAGTTGGATTAACGCTTGGGTGTTTTACCAACCATCTTTGCCGCCCTCAAGAAATCAAAATCAACACCCTTATCTGCTTGTGTAACCGTATCTAAGAATAGCTTTAAGTAACCACGCTCTGCAGTGGGTTCGATCACTGGATTTTCTTTTACACGCTTCGCCAGCTCTTCCTCTGAGACCAATAAACTAATCTCACGATTTTTTACGCTCAAACGAATGCGATCACCATTCTTTACCTGCGCAAGTGGCCCACCGACTGCAGCCTCTGGAGTCACATGCAACACAATTGTTCCAAACGCCGTTCCGCTCATACGACCATCAGAGATGCGCACAATATCTTTTACGCCTGCCTTGGCGAGTTTCATAGGGATTGGGATATATCCAGCCTCAGGCATGCCAGGAGCGCCTTTAGGACCAATATTCTTGAGCACCAAAATATCATCTGCCGTGACATCCAAGTCTGGACTATCAATCCGATTGGCGAGATCTTCACTATTTTCAAAGACAACAGCACGACCTTCATGCTCCATCAGTTTTTCATTGGCAGCTGATTGTTTGATGATGGCGCCACTAGGGGCTAAGTTGCCATGCAAGACCGCAATACTGCCGCGTGGATAAATTGGGTTATCAAATTTGCGCACGACGTCTTGCTTAAAACTTGGGGGCGCTGCATCTATCTCCTCACCTAAAGTGCGGCCAGTCACTGTCATCGCATCTAGCTTTAAAAGAGGCTTTAGCTCGCGCAGCAATGTTGCCATACCGCCGGCGTCATGGAAGTTCTCCATGTAGTGATCGCCAGATGGCTTCAGATCAACTAGCACCGGCGTCTCATCACCCATCTTATCGAGAGCATCTAAATCAATTTCTAAACCCATGCGTCCAGCAATCGCAGCCAAGTGAACGATGCCGTTAGTTGATCCACCAATGGCCAATAAAACACGCATCGCATTTTCAAAAGCGTCTGCTGTTAATACCTTGTCAATTGTTAAGCCATCTTTTGCCATCTGCACGGCACGGGTTCCAGTCTCTTCTGCAATCCGAATTCGATCTGCAGTTACCGCAGGTGGAGTAGCCCCTCCAGGTACAGTCATACCCAATGCCTCAGAGATGCAGGCCATCGTGCTGGCAGTACCCATCACTGAGCAGGTACCAACGCTGGCCACTAACCGGTCATTCACTTCGTCTTTTTCAACTTCATCAATTTCGCCAGCGCGGAATTTTCCCCAATAGCGTCGACAGTCAGTGCACGCACCTACACGCTCACTTCGATGTGAACCAGTCAGCATTGAACCTGTGATCAACTGAATAGCAGGTAGACCCGCTGAGGCTGCGCCCATCATTTGTGCTGGCACCGTTTTATCGCAACCACCAATCATGACTACCGCATCCATTGGTTGAGCACGAAGCATCTCCTCAGTGTCCATTGACATCAGGTTGCGCAAATACATGCTGGTGGGAGCAGCAAAGCTTTCATGAATGGAAATCGTTGGAAAGTCCATTGGCAAACCCCCTGCCAACATCACACCGCGCTTTACAGCCTCAATCAATTGCGGCATATTGCCGTGACAGGGATTGTAGGCACTGCCAGTATTGATAATCCCAATGACAGGACGATCTAATGCGCTATTGGTATACCCTGCACCCTTAATAAACGCCTTACGCAAAAATAATGAGAAGCCTTTATCGCCGTAGCTGGTTAAGCCTTTACGCAGTCCGCTCTCAGACGCTGGTTTTTTGGTTTTATCAGAACTGCTGCTCATAGCCCGCCTAATAGAATGCTCAAGATATTAGTCTCCGTTGAATATCAATATATTTTTTGCTTAAATATACTAAACTTTAAAAATTGTCGTATACACAACCACCTAGCTTTCACTAAAGGCCATCATGTCCAGTATTCAACCATTTCACCTTGCCTTTCCCGTAGATAACTTAGAGGCAGCTCGTACTTTTTATGGCAGCACCCTAGGTTGCGCAGAGGGCCGTAGCTCAGATGAATGGATTGACTTTGATTTCTTTGGACACCAATTAGTTGCGCACCTAGCCCCTGAAGAATGCGGCCATGCAGCAGCAAATGAGGTTGACGGACATCAAGTTCCTGTAAAACATTTTGGAGTTGTTTTAACGATGCCCGATTGGCATGCACTAGCTGACAAATTAAAAAGTAGCGGCATGAAATTCATCATCGAGCCACAGATTCGGTTTAAAGGGAAAGTAGGTGAACAGGCGACTATGTTCTTCCTCGATCCCGCTGGCAATGCCCTTGAATTCAAGGCATTCGAAGATCCAAGTCAGCTATTCGCTAAATAAGCACTGATTTAGAGTGGCGCTTGCTTAACGCCCAATCGCCAAAGCGAGGTGATTTCAGCTGCTCTGGCGAAATACAGCGAATCTGAATCATCAAAGGCTTTGGGATGTTTGGGTTTGGTATCAATGCGATCCAAAACAAGCAATCCCGCATCCTCAATCCAAGAGAGTAGTTCTTGTCGAGTTCTCAGCTCGAGATGCTCGGCTAAGTCAGACAGAATTAACCAACCCTCGCCCTGTGGCAACAGGTGATCCTTCAATCCAAGCAAAAATCCTTTGAGCATTTGACTATCGGGGTCATACACCGCATGCTCAAGAGCGGAGCTCGGCCTTGCAGGCACCCATGGCGGATTGCAAACAATTAACGCAGCCTGCCCAGCTGGAAATAAATTGGCTTTAACGATCTCCACTTGAGAGTTCAAATTCAAAAGTGCAATATTTTCTTTGGCGCAGGTGATTGCTCGATCATCTTGGTCGGTCGCAATGATTTTGCGTACATCCCGCATTGCCAAGATAATCGACAGCACACCAGTACCAACACCAATGTCAAAAGCAGTAGATTCAAGATCTAAAGCTTTAGGTAATGGAGCATTACAGACAAGCTCAATGTACTCACCACGAACGGGTGAGAACACGCCGTAATGCGGGTGCACGCAGATTGGCTCGCCATTGCCATCCGCCAGAATAGGTAAACCATTCTTGCGCCACTCATGTGCACTAACTACACCCAAGAGTTCGCGCAAAGAAACCACATAAGATTGGGTCACAACCCCATATGCTTCAGAACATGCTTGTGCAATATTGGGTGGGCGTCGCAATGAAATACTGTGATCTGGATTACATTGAATTAAAAGCATACCCAAAATCCTGGCTCGTTGAGACTGAATCAGGCGATGTTGATTGAAAATATCTTTTGCTGTTTTCTGAGGGGTGAGCTCATCGGGCTTGCCGACCCTCTTACTCGCACGCTTCGATTTCTTTGAAGGCTTATCAATCCGTCGCACTAAAGCCTGCAGTAACTGGCGGGCGTTTTGGAAGTCCCCCCTCCAAAGAATTGCCGTTCCCTCGCACGCCAAACGATAGGCATCATCGGCCGTTACGGTGTCGTCGGCAGTCACTACTTTTTTATGGGGCGCTATGCCATTTTCAGAGCGCCAAACTGCTGAGCAAGTCTGACCCTGCTCTTCCCAGTAAATGGAGCCATTCTGATTCATGAATTACTCAGGAGGATGCTCCTCAGGATTCACATCCAAGGCAATCAAAAATCGAGAAACCATGTTGTAGGCTGCCACCACAGTGACAAGCTCAACCGTATCGGTATTGCCAAGAGCCATTTGCAAGCGTTTCATGATGGCGCCATCAACCTGGATGTTGCGAGTCATCTGGAACGTTAACTCTGCCGCATCGTTTTCAACTGCGGAGAATAGATCCCTGGGGAAACTAGGCTGGCCAATTAAACGCAGCGCCTTGACTTGCTCCTCAGTACCCCCCGCTTTGATAAATGGAGGCGCATGATGAAAAAACTCATACTCAGCACCATTGAGAACGGCCACCCCACACATGGCGAGTTCGCGCAGCTTTGGATCTAGGGAGAGGTTATTGCGTATCTCGCCAACGAAATGATTCCAGCCCTCAGCAATCGGGGTGCTATGCAACAGCATGCGATCTAGATTAATGAACTGGCCACCCCGACGCTGGCGAATTGCGGCTACTAGCTCAGCAGGTTCTGCCAAGTCCATCGGCTGGTAAGGAATTAAACGTTCAGACATAGGTGCTTTTGATAGGTAATTTTATGAAAATGGGCATGTAAGAGCCTAGATTATCACTCGAATACCGTCTTCCTCGATAATGTTTATATCACCATAAAACACTTGCCATGAAACCGATCCTGAACATAGCCGCCTACTTATTTGTCAGTCTAGACAATCTGGCTAAGTTGCGCGCCAAAATTCTCGATGAGTGCAATGCCCGGAACCTCAAGGGAACCATCCTGCTGACAGGTGAAGGCATCAACATGTTCTTAGCTGGCAACGAGACCGAATTACGTGGCTTCTTAGACTGGCTTCGACTTGATCATCGCTTCAAATCATTGGAGTCAAAAGATAGTTGGTCTGAATCACAGCCATTCAAAAAAATGTTGGTCAAAATTAAGAATGAAATCATTCGAATGAATCACCCGATGATTCGTCCCGAAGAAGGTCGTGCAAATTTCATTGCACCAAAAAAATTACAAGATTGGCTTGATCGAGGCACAGATGATTTGGGGCGCCCTGTAGTGATGGTGGATACACGTAATGCATTCGAAGTTGAGTACGGGACATTTGAGAATGCACTGCATTTTAATATCGAAAAATTTACCGAATTTCCTGAGGCAATTTCAGGAAGAAAAGATGAGCTAGCCGACAAGACTCTCGTGAGCTTTTGTACCGGCGGTATTCGCTGTGAAAAGTCAGGCCTCTATATGCGCGAGATTGGTATGGAGCATAGCTACCAATTGGAAGGTGGCATTCTCAAGTACTTTGAGGAAGTCGGATCGGCCCACTACACGGGCACTTGCTTTGTATTTGATGAGCGAGAGGCTTTGGAGCCCAACCTGGATTCCATTCCAGTGGAGCGCTCCATTCGCAAAAAACTCAAGACCTAAAAAAGCGATTACCCAGACTTACCCACCAAGGTCATATGCTCAACAAAAGGTGGTTTTGTGAAGAATGGGCCAACAATGGCTCGCCAATCAGCAAATGCATCTGATCCACGAAAATCTACCGTGTGGTTTTCCAGGGTATCCCAGTAAATCAACAATAGATAACGCGCCGGATTTTCTATGGTGCGATTAACCTTAAATCCCTGAAAACCTTTGGCTTTAGCGATGACAGTATTTACACCGCGCAAAATGGCCTCCTCAAACTCGGCAGACTTGCTAGGGTCAATTTCAATATCGCAGTGCTCCAAAATCATGGGTATTCCTTTTGTCAAAATCAATGTAGATAGATAGTAAACTCAAACAGCACAATAAATAACGATATTAGAGACATGGCTAATTTACCTAACGTTGTCATTCTTGGTGACTATGAGCGCGCCCTACGTCGCTTTTCCAATTGGACCAAAGTGGATCAGCATTGCCATATCGCGATTCATCATGAGGCCCTGCATGATGAAGCGCTATATGAGGCAGTTAAAGATGCCGAGGTGATTGTGCTGGTGAGAGATCGCACCCCATTTAACGAAGAGTTGATTGCGCGCCTCCCAAAGCTCAAGCTATTTGTATTTACCGGCAAGCGTAATGGCACACTAAACGCGCCATCACTGATATCCCGGAATATTCCGATTGCCTGCACACCAGGGGGTCCATCCAAAGAAACGACTACCGAGCTAACTTGGGCCTTGATTTTGGGGGCCTCAAAACGGTTGATCACTCAAAATCAGCTGATGCACTCTGGTAGCTGGCGCGATGAACTTTCTGTTTTACCAATGCTGTCTAGTGAACGCCTCGGAATTATTGGCTTAGGCTCAATCGGCAGTGCTGTTGCCCGCGTAGGCAAGGCTTTTGGAATGGAGCTTGTCACTTGGAGCCCCAATATGACGCCTGAACGGGCTGCCGCCCAAGATGCTAAATCAGTCAGCCTGGAAGAGTTATTGAAGACATCTAAGGTTGTGAGCCTGCATCTTGTAGCTGGGCCCAATACCAAGGGATTGATCGGCGTTGACGAATTGGCAATGATGCGACCTGACGCCCTCCTAGTGAATACCTCTCGCTCTGCCCTCATTCATACACAGGCTCTACAAGATGCACTTGCAGCTGGCAGACCCGGTCAAGCGGCAATTGATGTCTTCGACACTGAGCCACTACCTGAAAATGATGTACTGAGGAACGCCCCCAACCTACTCACTACACCGCATCTAGGGTTTGTAGCTGAACCTGTTTTTGCAATGTTCTCCAAAGGAATCGTTGATACCTTGGAGGCATGGATTGATCAAAAGCCCATCCCACATCCATTCGAACTGTAATTTTTTTGAAGACGCTTACCCCTACAGAATTATTTATCAGCTTCAGCAAAATTGGAATGTCCGGTTTTGGCGGCGTTTTACCTTGGGCTCGTCGCACCTTAGTCGAACGAGATAAGGTATTAAGCTCTGAGGAATTCAGCGCTATTCTGGGTATCTGCCAAATTGTCCCAGGCCCTAATATTGTCAATCTTGCAGTTTGTATTGGCTCTCGCTTTGCTGGCGCTAAGGGCGCATTAGCTGCCGTTCTTGGGTTAACGCTAGGGCCCATCTGCATTGTGATGCTGTTGGCCATTCTGTATACACATTACAGTTATATGGAATCTATCCAAGGAATACTGCGAGGCATTTCTGCGGTTGGTGTTGGTTTAATCGCCTCCACAGGAATCAAAATGTTGCGCGATGAGTTTCGCTTTCCAGCAATGCTGCTGGTGGTGGTCGTAACAGTCATTGCCGCGAGCTATTACCAGCTCGGTCTTGGTTGGGTGGTATTAATTGCATCGCCACTTGCCTGGATTTTGGCGCAAAAGAAAGCTCACAAACTATGAGCATCTTGCTAAGCCTCTTTCTAAAGCTTTCTGCTTTTTCGTTGATTGCCTTTGGAGGGGTGAATGCCCTGCTTCCAAGTCTACTCAATTTATCGGTATATCAAGAGCACTGGATTGACCTACAAACTTTTGCAGATTATTTCGCTATTGCTCAAGCTGCACCAGGACCCAACTTCATGACAGTTACTCTGATTGGCTGGCACGTCTATGGTGTTTTGGGCGCCTTAATTGCAACCATTGCGATTGCATGGCCATCATCTATTCTGGTTTACCACTTACAGCGCCTAATATTGGGCATGCAGGATGCACATAAAAAGAAGTCCATTCAGTATGCGGCTGCAGCCCTTGCTATTGGTCTAGTTCTATCTTCAGCATGGCAGATTGCCTTACAAATCAATCACTCATACGCAGCATATGCACTCACGGTACTGACCATCGGGGTCACTGTTTTGACTCGCTGGCACCCTTTGTATTTAATTGGCTTAGGTGCAATCTTAGGCGCCCTAGGGCTTATTTAAATACTCCGCCCGAAAGCCAATTCGAAGGAACTACTTCAGCGCTTGGTAAGTCAAGATACCCAAGAAGGTTAAGGTTAGTGATCCAACTAAATTCAGCATCACCGTCCCAAACGCCCAAGCAAGCTCTCCACGCTGCATAAAAGCCACTACATCAGCAGAAAAGCTAGAGAAGGTAGTGAGGCCGCCCAAGAAACCCGTAATGATGAATAACTTCCACTCAGGGGAAAGGCTTGGGTTATTACCAAAGAAGGCTACGGCAATTCCAATCAAGTAGCCACCAACCATATTAGAAATGAATGTTCCCAAAGGAAGCGTCGCTTCCAGGCCAACTGTTGCAAGATTAAATCCCGCTCTTAGTAAAGCTCCGAGACCAGCGCCGCAAAAGACTACAAGTATAGATGGCCACATATTAAATATTTATTGAATTGAAAAAGTAAGCATGCTGATGGAGCCCATTTCTACTCCATCAACCAATACCTTAGGTGCCTCACCTTGCTCTTGCAGTGCAAGTACATATAAAGCAGGCCAGTAATGTTCAGGAGTCGGGATAGCCAAATGAGCGGAGTCACCAAATTGTTCCCAATGAATCAAAGCCTCATGATGATTTGCTTTCATTTCTGAAACAAAGAAATCATTGAACTCACCAGCCCAGGGATAAGGTGCTGCCCCCTCCTCCCAATGAATAGTACGCAAGTTATGGACAACATTACCGCTAGCCAAAATCAAAATGTTCTCATCACGCAAAGGGCGTAGTTTCTTGGCGAGTTCGTAGTGCTCACTAGCAGACATTGAGCCATCTAGACTTAGCTGAACTACAGGAATGCCGGCCTCTGGATAGAGGTATTTGAGAACAGACCAAGCGCCGTGATCAATACCCCATTCATTTTCTTCAAGCACAACAGGAACATCGAGCAATTCTTTAACTCGATCAGCCAACGCAGGACTGCCAGGCGCTGGGTACTGAACATCAAACAAGGCTTGCGGAAATCCGCCAAAGTCGTGAATGGTTTTAGGTTTAGGCATTGCAGTAACCCAAACTCCGCGGGTTACCCAATGTGCCGAGATGACAAGGATGGCATCTGGGCGTTTGAGTGATTTACCAAGATTGGCCCAAGCCGCTGTAAAGCGATTGGGCTCAATGGCGTACATCGGACTGCCATGGCCAGCAAATACTGCAGGTTGGCGATGGCTAGTCATTAATGTAGATTAGCCGAATACGTAACCAGTATGAGCCGCAACCAATGCAAACAAAATAGCCAAGCTAGTAGCGGCTGCCAACATCACGATCAAAGTGATGATTTTCTTATTGATTTCGTCTTTCGACTCGTTATGCCATTCGTTCATACTGAATCCTCATTAAACACATTAATTGATGCTGCAATTATCCACTATCGGCCGCGGCCAGCCTTGCGCATCATAGCTTTTCCGCCTCCAAAGCCTGCCTGAGGCCTACCACCAGGGCCGGATGGGCCTTTGGGGGCTGGTGGACGGGCTACTGGCTTGGCTGCTATGGGCTTAGCTGAGGTTTTTGATTCGGGTTTTTTATCGTCAGTCACTTTTTGCTCCTATGGATATCATATTGCCATGATTACTGACTATTCTATCCAAGCTATTGCGATTAATGCGATTCCCTTGATTTTTGCCATCACCATCCACGAAGCAGCCCATGGTTATGCGGCTCGCCATTTTGGTGACAATACGGCCTATATGCTCGGAAGGGTCAGCCTCAACCCACTGAAACATATAGATCCCATGGGGACCATCCTCATCCCTTTGATGCTGATTTTGGCCAGCTCACCATTTTTGATCGGGTATGCCAAGCCAGTACCGGTTAACTTTGGGCGCTTGCGCAACCCCAGAATTGACTCGATTTGGGTTGCCTTAGCAGGACCGGGGTCAAACTTCGCTCAAGCCCTGATTTGGGCCACCATCTTGATTCTCTTAACTGGATCTGGAATCGATGAGCGATTCTTGATAGCCATGTCGCAGGCTGGCATCACCTGGAACCTAGTCCTCCTGGTATTTAACTTATTTCCTCTGCCGCCTTTGGATGGAGGTCGCATCTTGTCCAGCCTATTGCCAGCGCGCCAATCTATTGCATTTGGAAGACTAGAGCCGTGGGGCTTCTTTATCGTTCTTGGGCTTGTATTTACCGGGATTATTGGCAACTTTTGGATGGAACCTTTGCTAGCATTCTTTAAGTCCATCATCTACTTTATAACGCTGCCATTGCAGATGGTTTTCTAAATAAATCCATCTGCAAGGATCGGTATTCGAGAGTATGCTGAGCAGATAGAGCCTCACCCCCAAATTGATTGAACTTATTGGAGATCCTTATGAAACTCAAACATCTTGTTTTAGCCACCCTAGCATCAACCTTGCTGCTTAGTGGCATTGCATACGCCCAGTTTAAGAAACCAGAAGATGCCATCAAATATCGTCAGAGCGCATTTACTGTTATGGCTAATTCTTTTGGAAAAATTGGCGCAGTAGTGAAAGGTGAAGCACCATTCAATAAAGATGAAGTAGCCAAGAATGCAGCGGTTGTTGCAACAATCTCAACACTGCCTTGGCAAGCTTTTGGTCCAGGCACTGAAGGTGGCAATGCATTGTCAGGAGTATGGTCTGATAACGCCAAGTTCAAATCCGCTGCAGAGAAAATGCAAGTGGCAGTAGCGAACCTTAATACTGCCGCGCAGTCAGGTGATCAAGAGGCAATTAAAAAGGCTTTTGGTGCAGCCGGTGCTAGCTGCAAAGGTTGCCATGATGACTTTAAGAAAAAGTAATCAGCGAGAAATCAAGTAACCCAGAATTACGGCAATCAGGCTCAGTAGCAATAAAGCAAGACCGCGTTGCAAACCTCCGTCCTTGGAGGCTTGACCCAAGTCAGATGGCAAATACTTTGTCTCCTCGCTTGGGTCAATTTCTTTATCGCCCAGTAACATCGGCTTAATTAAATTTTCACCTTTGAATTTTTGATAATAGAAAATTGCGCACAGGTGCACAACAATCAACACAATCAAAATCTTTTCATTCTGACGATGAATCGAAGTTAAGAGCTCAACCGTTCCGCTCGAAATATATTTTGCGAATGGCCCCTCAAAGGCAATATCGTCGTTTGCAAAAAGGCCGGTGATTGCTTGAAGCCCAATTGAAAAGAGAAGCGCCAGAACAGATAAAGCACCTAATGGGTTGTGACCAAGACCCGCCTTGGCTTTTCCAGAGAGGTAATTGAGCAAGCCTTTAGGGCTGGGTACAAAATGAATGAAACGGGCATGGTGTGAGCCAATTAAGCCCCAGCAAATTCGAAAAATAATTAACGTTAAAACACAGTAGCCAACTCGCGCATGCCACTCCATGGCATTGCCGCCGATCTTCACGGTGACAAAACTCAGAATAATCCCGACAACCAATAGCCAGTGAAACAGGCGAATCGGCAAATCCCAAACGCGAATAATTTTCTTCATCTTTGCAGAATAAATCAAAGCATGAGATTGCGCCCTGTTTTATTTAATCTCAGGCAGATCCTTCTGAATGATCTTTAAACCTTCGCGGAGTGCTTCTTGGTAACGCTCTCGCTCTGCCTTCATTGTCTCGGCGGTCCAAGAATAAAAGCCCTCACCAGTTTTCATGCCCAACTTACCGCTGGCGATGCGATCACTTAAGCATTTGGCAATATCGGGGGAATTATTCAGAGTTGGATAAATCGTCGCACCCCCGGCGCCATGCACATCTAAGCCAGCATGGTCCCTCTGCATTGCTGGTCCCGCAGCGATGTAGCGAAAGCCAAAGCCAAAGCGAACGGCTTTATCAATGTCTTCCAAACTGGCAATCCCAGCATCGACCATCGCAAAGGCCTCGCGCGACAAGGCATGCTGCAGACGATTCGCTAGAAATCCCGGTAAATCTTTTTTCACGGTGACGGGCACCATGCCGCAAGCTGTCATTAAGCGAGATAAGCTTTCACCAACCATAGGTGAAGTCTTTTGGCCGTAGACCACCTCTACACAGGGCACTAAGTGCGCTGGCATGAAGAAATGCAAACCAATCATCCGCGCTGCGGTTTTCAAACCTGTTGAAATATCGCTAATTGGAAAGCTGGTGCTGTTACTTGCTAGTACTGCTTCCGGCTTTGCGTATTGCTCCAACTTGGCAAATAACTCTTGCTTGATATCGAGACGCTCGGGCACACACTCAATCACCAAATCAATCTCAGACCAATCTATTTCATCCAATGAACCAGCGGTGGAAAGCAAATGCAGACGATGCTCGTAACCCAGATCAGTCATGGTATTGGCAAAGTAGTCTGGCAACAGTGCGCGACGTTCCGTGGTCGGCTCAAGCACCTGAACCGCGCAACCCCCGCGTGCACATACAGCTGCCACATCAGCACCCATGGTGCCGCCACCAACGATGACAACTTTAGTTTCAGATGGGGTAAACAACATCTCAATTTCTCCTTTGGGGGCAAGATAAGGATTACAAATCCTCTTACAATGTTTTCATTATTCCAATAAAAAAGTAAGTGAGACATGATCCCAGTCAATTCAGTACTGCAGGTCGGACAATTTCCAGAAGTAATGCAAATGGCAATCGACCAGCGCATTACCCCGGTTCGCTTCCCTGATATCAACGCCAGCATACCGCCGGGTTCTTACGAGAGTATTTTGATTCGCTCAAATACGCAGCTGCCCATTCAACTGCTTGAAAAACTTCCTTCAGTAAAGATGGTGGCCACATGTGGTGTGGGCTATGACAACCTACCCCTGGATTACCTTCAAGAAAAAGGCATTAAGGCCAGCAACACCCCAGGGGTTCTCAATGACGCGGTTTGCGAGCTAGCTATTGGCATGCTTTTTGGTTTATTGCGTCGCATTCCTCAGGCACATGAATTTGTTAACAGCAAAGCCTGGTCCAAAGGTTTATTTACAGTCACTACGACGCTTGCTGGCAAGCAAGTGGGTATAGCTGGTATGGGTCGTATTGGCCAAGACCTTGCCAAGCGCCTAGAGCACTTCAAAGTCAAAATTGCCTACACTGGCCCAAGCCGAAAAAAGCTCCCTTATGAGTACTTTCCTGACATCAAGTCCTTGGCTAAGGCCAGTGACGTCCTCTTTCTTGCCTGTCCTGCCACCCCAGAAACAGAAAAAATGGTTGGCACAGAAGTCTTAGAAGCCCTGGGGCCTCAGGGCCATCTGATTAATATTGCCCGAGGTAGTGTCGTGGATGAGGCCGCACTTTTAGTTGCACTGCAGCAAAATAGGATTGCTGGGGCAGCGCTGGATGTATTCGAAAATGAACCAAATCCAAACCCTGGGTTCTTAAATATTGATAATGTCTTACTAACGCCGCATATTGGAAGTGCCACTTCCGAAACGCGACAATTGATGACAAATTTAGCAATAGATAATTTAGAAGCTTTCTATAATAAAAGACCTCTTCTGACAGAAGTACAAAATTAAATTGGAGTAAGTAATGACTATTTCCCTTCACCCTTCCACACTACCTGCGGTGCTATCGCCTGTATTGACTCCATTTAAAGAAGACGGTAGTCCAGATGCGCAAAAATTATTAAAGCAATGCCAATGGCTCGAAGCCAATGGTGTTGGCCAAGCAATCTTTGGGACAAACTCCGAAGCCAACTCGATCTCCGCCCCCCAAAAGATGGCCACGTTAACCACCTTGGTTGAGGGCGGCTTAAACCCAGCCCATATGATGCCTGGCACGGGTGCTACGTCCATCGATGCTACGGTGAACATGACCCGACATGCAGTGCAACATAAATGTGCCGGCGTCTTAATGCTGCCGCCGTTCTACTATAAAGATGTGACCGATGATGGTCTTTTTGCCTACTACTCTGAAGTGATTCAAAAGGTGGGTGACGCTGGATTACAAATTTATATCTACAACATCCCCCCAGTTACCAAAATCAACCTCAGCCTTTCTTTGCTGGAGCGTTTAGCAAAGGCATATCCAAAAACTGTTGTTGGCATGAAAGATAGCTCTGGTGATTGGGCATATACAGAATCTGTAATCAAGCTCCTAGCGCCATCAGGATTCCGCGTTTATGCAGGTAGCGAAGTATTTCTGATGCGCGCTTTACGGGCCGGTGGCGTTGGCTGCATCTCTGCTACTGCTAACGTAAACCCTAAGGCTATTGCTGAATTAGCGTCGCATTGGAGAGAATCTGACGCAGATCAACGCCAAGCCGCCTTAGATCAAGTACGCTCTGTATTTGCTCAATATCAAATGATTGCAGGTATGAAAACAGCAGTTGCACACTTCAGCAAAGATTCCGAGTGGTTACGCGTCCGCCCACCACTCATGCAATTGAGTGCAGACCAGCAAGCTAAATTACTGAGTGAGTTGCAAAAAATTAACTTCAGCATGCCAGGCCTTTAATTAAATAGAATCAAAACAGGAGACAAAAAATGAAGCTTATTAAAGTAATTGCCTTATCCCTCACCATGTTCTTCGGTGCCGCACAAGCACAGAACATCTCAATTGCAACCGGCGGTACTGGCGGTGTTTACTACCCTATGGGTGGTGGCTTAGCCTCAGTACTTTCTAGCAAAGTTCCAGGTATGGCGGCTACAGCCGAAGTAACTGGCGGTTCAGTTGATAACCTCAACCTCATCGGTACAGGCAAGCCATACGTTGGCTTCTCTATGGCTGATGCCGCTAAAGACGCACAAATGGGCGAAGGTAAGTTTGCTAACAAGAAAGTGGACTTGCGCACCCTCTTGGTTCTCTATCCAAACCTGATGCACGTTGTGACAGTAGATTCCACTGGCATTAAGTCTATGAAGGACCTTAAAGGCAAACGCGTGAGTACAGGCGCCCCAGGTAGCGCAACTGAAGTGATGGCTTTCCGTCTCCTCGAAGCTGCTGGCTTAGATAAAGACAAAGACGTCAAGCGCGAGCGTTTGAGCGTTGCCGAATCTGTCAACGCAGTCAAAGACCGCAAAATTGATGCTTTTTTCTGGGTTGGTGGCTTGCCAACTGCAGCTGTAACCGACTTAGCTAATAGCCCTGGCATGAAAATCGTCATGGTTGATAACGCTGCTGAAGTTGCTGCAATGAACAAGAAATATGGCAACCTCTACTTTGCTGCCAATATTCCAAAAGAAACTTATAGCGGCATGACTGCAGATAATAAAGTTGCTGGTGTTGCCAACATTCTTGTTGTAAATGCCAATATGCCTGATGCTGAAGCCTACAAAATTGTGAAGGCTGTATTTGATAATAAGCTGGACTTAGTTCGCACTCACAAGGAATACATCAACGTAACCCTTGAGAATCAAAAACAAAACTCCACGCCAATCACGTATCATTCAGGCGCATTGAAGTATTTCAAAGAAAAAAATATCAAAGTAAATTAAATCAAATTCATTTTGAGATCAGGAGTGTCTTTAGGCACTCCTGAATTTTTTGATAGCTCCGCATTAGTAAGACGAAAAAAGCTGCAAATAAATAAATAGGTAGAGACATGAGACAAGCTGTAATTGACAACGAAACACAAGAAAAATTAGACGCCTTCATTAAGCAAGAGGAAGGTGATTCCAATGACTACAAAGGTCTCTTGGCTAAGTTCATCACCTTGGTGGCTGTTGGCATGTCACTCTTTCACCTATATGCCGCTTATTCAATTGTTCCAACCCAGCAGCTGCGTGTTATCCACGTTGCCTTAGTACTGTTTTTAGTATTCCTTAGCTTCCCGATTGCAGTCCGCTTTAAGAACCGCCTTATGTGGTGGGATATTTTATTTGCTGTGGGATCAATCGCTATTGCCTACTACATCCTCAGTAGCGGAGATGATCTGTTTGATCGCAATACCGCTCCGAATTCAACCGATGTCATGTTCGGCGTCTTCTTGATTGCCCTCATTCTAGAGAGTGTCAGAAGAACCAATGGCATGGTCTTAGTAGTAGTCACTTCACTCTTCTTGATGTACGCCCTTTTTGGTAACTACCTGCCAGCCCCATGGACACACAAAGGCTACGACCTCGACCGTCTAGTTGGCTACATGTTCATGACGCTTGAAGGTATTTACGGCACTGCAGTAGACGTATCCGCTACCCTGATTATTCTCTTCACCATTTTTGGCGCCTTCTTACAGTTCACTGGTGCAGGTAAGTTCTTTATCGATTTCTCATTTGCAGCTATGGGCGGCAAATCTTCAGGTGTTGGCAGAACCATTGTTCTGTCTTCATTCTTGCTAGGTGGCCCATCAGGCTCCGGCGTTGCTACCACCGTGACCGTTGGTTCGGTAGCTGCCCCAATGCTCGATAAAGTTGGATATGAAAAAAATGCAGCTGGTGGTTTATTGGCAGCTGGTGGCTTAGGTGCAATTATTTCCCCTCCAGTGCTTGGCGCGGCAGCATTCTTAATTGCTGACTTCCTGAAGATTTCCTATTTAGATGTGTTGCTGATGGCAACCATTCCAACCATTCTGTTTTACCTTGGTTTACTAGTCATGGTGGAAATTGATGTACGTAAGTATGGAATGAAGAGCATGAAGTTCGAAGCAGCGGAATCTGCTTGGCAGCTTACTAAAAAGTATTGGTTCCATTTCTTCTCATTGATTTCGATCGTAGTGTTCATGATGTTTGGCTTCTCACCAGTCATGTCGGTATTTTGGGCGACTGTTGTATCGGCTCTCTCGAGCATGCTCCGTCGTGATACTGCCATCATCCCTTGGGATTGGTTCCAGGGTAAAGAAAAGATTTTCTCTGGCCTGTACAACTCAAATTTGACTAAAGCATTGGCCTCTGGTTCTACTGGTGTACTAGCCATTGCAGTTACCTGTGCTGGCGCTGGATTGATTGTGGGCACCGTTACTTTGACTGGCTTGGGCTTGAAATTTAGCTCAATTGTGATTCAGTACGCAGGCGGCTCACTTTTGCTCACGGCGATCTTTACAGGTCTAGTAGTTTGGGTTGTAGGTCTCGCCGTTCCAGTAACAGCGTCTTATATTATTTGTGCCGTGATTGCTGCCCCTGCCTTGATTAATCTTGGCGTTCCAGAATTTGCCGCGCACATGTTCATCTTCTATTACGCAGTACTCTCTGAAGTGTCCCCTCCAACCGCACTCTCTCCGTTTGCTGCTGCAGCCATCTGTAAAGGCAACCCATACAAGACTACCTTGCAAACTTGGAAGTATGTCGCCCCAGCTATCTTGGTGCCATTCATGTTTGTTCTCGATAAGTCAGGCGTCAGCTTATTGCTAATGGGTTCTACAGCCGCCCTAGAACAAGCGGATTGGGGTCAGATTGCTTGGGTTTCATTTACCGCAGTTGTGGGAATCATTTGTCTGGCTGGCGGATTACAAGGCTGGTTTATCGAAAAGACTAAAGTATTTGAACGCGTCATCATGGTGGTTGCAGGTGTAGCGCTTGCCTACCCATCGACTGAAGCGGACATTATTGGATTCGTAGGATTTGGTTTGGTATTGATTACCCAATCCATTACTCATTCCAAAATGAACCCAAAGTCCACCTGATCGATATTGAGGCAAAGTTAGGTTGAAAAAAATCCCGCACTTGATGCGGGATTTTTTATTGCCTAGTGACTGCTGATTGTTGATTGTTGATTGTTGATTGTTGATTACATTAGACAATCTTCGTCCAAGCAGCCTTGCCGGCATATTTTTTGACAGCGGTTTCATCAAACTCAAATCCCAATCCTGGGGTTTTATGTAGAATCAAATCACCGTTTTTGAAGGTGAGCTGCTTATTAATTAATCGGCGGAAGTTTAATACCTGATCATCCAAGAAGAATTCTACAAAACGCGCATTCGGTGTTGCGGCCACCAAAGGGGCATGTAAGTCGTGCATCCAGTGCGGGCAAACAATCACGCCTTTTAAGTCTGCATAAGCAGAAATACGACGCCATTCGGTGATGCCACCACACACCGCCGCATCTGATTGCAAAATTGCAGCGCCACCAGCATCAATTAACTCCCTAAAACGCCAGCGCCCAGCCTCCATCTCACCAGTAGCGACGTTGATCGTGGTTTGACGCGCTAGAACCGCATGAAGGTCAATCGCATCTGGTGAAAATGGCTCCTCAATCCAGTAAGGGTTATAAGCCTCAAAGCGTCGAATATATTCCAGAGCCGTTGGGAGATCGCGCCACGCATTGTTGGCGTCTAAAGTCAGTAAAACATCCTCACCTACAGCCTTACGGGCGGCTTTAACGCGTGCCTCCTCTTCTCTTGGGGATAGGCGCCCTACTTTCATTTTGACGGCCTTAAAACCTTGTTTAACGTAGGACTCCATCTCTTTGCCTAACTTGGCAGGCGTTTTACCATCCAAATAGTAGCCTCCACTGGCATAAGCTGGCACTCGATCATCCACGACCGATCCTAAATATTGGTGAAGAGGCAGCTTTGCAGCACGGGCATTTAAATCCCAGAGCGCTGTATCCAAAATTGAGATACCCCGCATCACGGCGCCAGCACGCCCCTGCAAAATGGACTCGTTATACATATCCATCCACAAACCTTCACTGCGATGACTGTTTTGACCAATGAGTTTAGGGGCTAGCAATTGCTCAACTGCAATCTTGGCAATATCGCCACCAGCACTTCCGACATAGCAAAAGCCTATACCCTCATTACCATCCTTACCCCGCACCTTCACTAAGCAGTAGTGACGCTCTGAAACTGTTCGCGTAGAAAAGGAGGTGACCTTATCTAGAGGCACCGCAACCGCTGCAACTGATACCGACTCAATGATGGGCATTGAAATTCCTTTAATTAAAA
>NZ_NCFJ01000287.1:0-3291 GCF_002281105.1 Polynucleobacter sp. 35-46-11 | reverse complement strand
GCGTCGCCATTGACTTTTACTTGTGCCAAAATTTTAACCACTGCAGCATCAATCGCCTCATCATCTGCCATCGGCAAAGATAGACTTGAAAGCAGAGTTTCTTTGAACCCAGCATCTTTGCTATTAAGGCGTTTGACTTTAACTTGCGCTGACATTTGAATATTTACTTACTTCAACAATTCAAAAAATGGCTGTAGCTGTGAACGCTTCCGTTTATAAGAAGCTTGATTAACCACTAATCGTGCGCTGATATCGGCGATTGGTTCAACCTCAACCAAACCATTGGCACGCAAGGTATTGCCAGTGGACACCAAATCTACAATCGCATCCGCTAATCCAACCAAGGGGGCTAACTCCATCGAGCCATACAAATGAATCGTATCGATGTGCACGCCTTTATTAGCAAAGTGTTCACGTGCACAATTGACATACTTAGTTGCGACTTTTAAACGTGATCCCTGCTTTACAGCAGTAGCGTAATCAAAACCTTCTTTGACGGCAACGGACATACGGCATTTGGCGATATTCAAATCAAAAGGAACATACAAACCATCGGTGCCGTTTTCCATTAAGACGTCAAGGCCAGCAACTCCAAAATCAGCTCCACCAAACTGAACATAGGTCGGCACATCTGTAGCACGCACAATAATCAGGCGCACATCAGGATTGGAGGTCTCAATAATGAGTTTGCGCGACTTTTCTGGATCCTCAAGCGGACGAATACCGATCTTGGATAAGATCTCAGCAGTTTCTTCGAAGATGCGCCCCTTCGAGAGGGCTAAAGTTAACTTCATGGACTAATTATCTATCAGGCTTACTTGATTCGCTGAATGTTGGCCCCCAAGAGGGTCAACTTTTGCTCCATACGGTCATATCCACGATCTAGGTGATAAATCCGGTCTACCTGTGTTTCGCCTTGGGCGGCCAAGCCTGCAATTACCAAGCTGGCTGAAGCACGTAAATCCGTAGCCATTACGATAGCGCCAGATAACTTCTCAACACCCTGCGCAATTGCAGTATTACCCTCAATTGCAATATCAGCCCCTAGTCGGTTCATCTCTTGAACGTGCATAAAGCGGTTTTCAAAGATAGTTTCAGTAATCGTGGCGTTGCCCTCAGCAATCGCATTGACCGCCATGAGTTGAGCCTGCATATCTGTCGGGAAAGCCGGGTACTCAGAAGTGCGGAAGCTAACGGCCTTGGGGCGACTTTTCATGGAGGCTTTGATCCAATCAGGGCCCACTTCCATTTCTAAGCCAGCCTCTTTGAGTTTCACAATCACCGCATCCAATGTATCCGGACGACAGTGCTTGACCAACACCTCACCGCCAGCAGCCGCAACTGCGCATAAGAATGTACCCGCCTCAATACGATCTGCAATCACAGCATGTTCTGCACCATGGAGCTTCTCCACGCCCTCGATTACTAAGCGGTCGCTACCAATACCGGTAATCTTGGCACCCATTTTGACGAGCAACTCAGCCAAGTCGCCTACTTCAGGCTCTCGTGCAGCATTCTCCAAAATAGTTGTGCCTGACGCCAAAGTAGCAGCCATCAATAAATTCTCGGTACCGGTTACGGTAATCATGTCAGTCAAGATAGAAGCACCTTGCAGACGACCAGTAGCAGATTTCGTTTCCGCCTGAATGTATCCACTCTTAATCTTGATGGTGGCACCCATGGCTTTTAAGCCCTTGATGTGCTGATCCACTGGACGTGCACCAATAGCGCAACCACCCGGTAAAGAAACCTTGGCACTATGCATTCTGGCAAGCAATGGACCCAGAACCAAAATCGAGGCACGCATGGTTTTCACCATCTCGTAGGTTGCTTCAGAGCTTTTAATAATGGATGCCTTTAGTACAACGCAATTACGATTATTCAAATCTGGGAAAGTAACTGTTACGCCAATCTCCTGGAGGAGTTTGAGCATCGTCCGCACATCTTGCAAATCGGGAACATTACGCAAAGTGATAGGTTGATCGGTGAGCAAACAAGCGCACAAAATGGGTAGTGCTGCGTTCTTGGCGCCCGCAATCACCACCTCACCCTTTAGGGGGGTGCCTCCAACCATTCGTAATTTATCCATGAATCTATTCCAGTAAAAGGCTAATGTCGTATTTTAAGTTGGAGTGTTTTGTGCGAATTCTTGAGGAGTAAATGCTTTGATTGATAAAGCGTGAACTTCAGCTTTCATACGGTCACCCATAGCGCCATATACCAACTGATGGCGCTGAATTAGACGCTTGCCTTCAAACTCTGGACTCACAATCGTCGCAAAAAAATGCTGTCCATCACCCTCAACTTTCACATGAGTACATGCGAGGCCCTGCTGAATATAGCCTTCAATTTGTTCTGGGGTCGGCAACATCACAATCTCCTGATTTCTAATTTCTGAATAATTTTTTAATTCGAATTTAAGGAAGCATCAATAACTAATTTCTGAGCTTGTAGCCTTTTTGCAGTAAACGCAAAGCAATAGCTGACACTACGACAAAGAAGCTGGTCACAATCGCCAAACTATTCCATGGGGATATATCTGACACTCCAAAGAAGCCGTAACGGAAACCATCAATCATGTAGAAGAATGGATTGAAGTGCGATACCACTTGCCATGCTGCCGGCAAAGAATGAATGGAATAAAACACACCTGACAACATGGTTGCCGGCATGATGATGAAATTCTGGAAAGCGGCCAGTTGATCGTATTTATCAGCCCAGATACCGGCAATTAAACCCATGCTTCCCAAAATTGCAGCGCCCAAAAGAGCAAATGCCATGATCCATAGCGGGTATTCAAAGGATGGTATTGCAAACCATGCCGTAATTATTAGTACGCCTGAGCCAACAACAATTCCGCGAAACACTGCAGCCAAGACATAAGCGGCATAAAACTCTAAGTGACTAAATGGAGCTAGCAATACAAAAACTAGATTGCCAGTTACCTTTGATTGAATGAGTGATGAAGAAGTATTCGCAAATGCATTCTGCAACACGCTCATCATGACTAAGCCCGGGATTAAGAAGGCGGTGTAGTTCAAGCGACCATACACCTCTTTGCCTTCCAGCACATGTCCGAAAATCATCAAATACAGAACAGCGGTAAGCACTGGTGCCGCAACCGTCTGAAACGCTACTTTATAAAAACGCTTAATTTCTTTACGGAGCAATGTTGGGAAACCACTGCCATAGGAGATTGGCAGCTTATTGACAATAGATTTCATCGAGCGCCTCCCGACATGATGTTGACAAACACATCTTCGAGATCTGTTTTACCCTCGCCATCTTTCT
>NZ_NCFJ01000286.1:0-3304 GCF_002281105.1 Polynucleobacter sp. 35-46-11 | reverse complement strand
TTACACATCCCGTTTAAGGGATGTCTCCGTGTATACACTCTCTGTTTTTTATTGAGTGTGATGGTCAAAGGCATCGACCATCAGACAGGCGGCAGCGCGATTTTTAACTTCGGTGTTTATGACTTCTAAACGATGCGCTGAAATATAGCTGGGGGGCGATGAATCAAATTGCTTTAAAAAGCTCCCCATTATGGCATTTTGAGGAGCCAATTACAAGGGTTTTCCCGAATTTAATTATGATGGGCTGATGAATTGGTTTATTTCTCCTTCAAGTGTTGGCATCGTCGACTTCCCCACCTATTTGCTGGGCGTGATTTTTACCATCTTATTTCCCGGCCCAAATTCTCTGTATGTATTAACGATTGCTTCACTTAAAGGTTGGCGTGCGGGAGCGTGGGCATCGCTCGGGATTTTTATTGGTGATGCCATTCTGATGATGGGTGTTGCTCTAGGAGCCGCTACCTTACTCAACTCATCGCCATCCACATTTAACTTCATACGTTTGCTAGGTGCCGCTTATTTGGCATGGATGGGTTATGGGTTCATACGAGATGGAATGCGGCGTTGGCGTGGAGATCAATCCGTTGTTACTAAAGATGTCGGAGCGCATTATTTAAGCTCAGTGCACCCCTTGGTTGCTTCGTTGACATTGTCCTTAACTAATCCCAAGGCGATCTTTTTCTTTGTTTCATTTTTTGCGCAGTTCATTCAACCGGGCTACGCGCATCCTGCTCACACCTTTTTGTATCTTGCTGTTGTGCTACAGCTGGTCAGCATGACTTACTTGACTGGTTTGATATTTTTAGGACAATATTTTTTGGGCTTCTTTAAAAAGCACTCTCGCTATGCTGCGATTCTTTGGATTGTCGTTGGGATACTTTTAGTCGGATTTGCTACAAAGCTATTGCTCTAGCCCTGAACCCAGTGATAGTATTTATTTGAGCCAGCGTAATAAGCGCTCAACACCCTTGCGATAAGGTGGCCTTGCCAATTTGGTTCCACCTAAGAACTTGAGACCCAAGAAGCCGCGAACCTCTAAGACGGATTTGCGATGACTGAATGCATCAAAACCTGCTCTGCCATGATAGGCACCCATACCACTTCCGCCGATGCCACCAAAAGGTAAATCCTCTATTGCCGCATGCAAAAGGGTGTCATTGATTGTTACACCACCAGAACGAGTTTCATTGAGAATTCGTTGCATTACCTTTTTCTCTTTACCAAACCAGTACAGGGCTAATGGCTTAGGCCCTTCATTGATATAGCGAATGATGGAATCAAGATCATTAATAGTTGCGATTGGCAGAATGGGCCCAAACACCTCTTCTTGCATGACGAGCGCATCTTCAGAAACATTCAGGAGCGCCACAGGCATGAATGCCAGCCCAAGATTGCCAGCAGGAGAGAGCAAAGGAATCGCTTTTGCCCCGCGATTCACCGCATCTTTAACCAGTTGATGCCAACGCGCTAACTGATGTTCATCAATTGCACCTGTGAATTCTTCCGGATTGGCAAATTGTTCTTGAGCGGCATTTTGCAATTCTTGAATAAAGGTTTCGCTAACACTTGAGTGAACTATGGCGTAATCCGGAGCAATACAGGTTTGACCACCGTTCACTAATTTGCCGTAAATAATACTTGCGGCTGCATCATTCATTTTGGCAGATGGGTCAACAATCGCTGGCGATTTGCCGCCTAGCTCAAGAGTGATTGGCGTTAGATGGTCTGCAGCAGCACGCATCACTCTCTTGCCAATGTTGCTGGAGCCAGTAAAGAAGAGATGATCGAATGGAAGTGCTGCAAAAGATTCTGCAACTTCAGTGCCGCCAACGGTGACACAAAATTCGATCGGGTGAAAATACTCTTGAATTAATGTTGCCAAGAATCCAGAAGTGCGTGAACTTCTTTCTGAAGGTTTGAGCCAAACTCGATTACCCGCCGCAAAAGCCGCAATAGCAGGAACTAATGCTAGTTGGACCGGGTAATTCCAGGGGCTCATGATGCCCACCACACCCATGGACTGCATTTGTGTCCATGCATGAGAGGAGCCCAAGAATGCTGGTGTTGAGACTAGTTGCGGTTTCATCCACTCTTTAAGATGCTTACGGACATGTTTACATGCCTGATAGACCATCTGAAATTCTAGGAGTCGACTCTCAATCGAATGACGAGTACCAAAATCTGCTGCTAAGACTTTGCAGATCTTTTCTTCATTAGCGGCGAGCATTTTTTCAATTCGACCAATTCGTTCAAGGCGAACCGCTACTGTGGGGTTTGGTTCTGCGGCGTAGGCTGCCTTGATTTCGTCTAATTGGAGTGTGAAACGATTTATCGACATGGGGTTTTATGTGAAGCAAGCAAATGATTGAATAAGGTATTAGGATAAAGGTATGGACAACACTATCCTTAAAAATGACCTCATTCTTGAGCGCGCCACCTTAGGTGGTGGCTGTTTCTGGTGCCTGGAAGCGGTTTACCAGCAAATCATAGGTGTCAGCGCTGTAGTTTCGGGGTACGCGGGAGGGGCGTTAGCTAATCCCGATTATGAATCCGTTTGCTCAGGTCAAACCGGCCATGCTGAAATCGTTGATGTCTATTTCGATCCGACGATAGTGTCTCATCGTGATTTATTGGAAATCTTTTTTGTTATTCATGATCCCACTACCTTGAACTATCAGGGTAATGATCATGGTACTCAATACCGATCAGTGATTTTTACTCACAGTGAAAGTCAAAATGTCACTGCCCATGAGGTGGTCAAAGAGTTGGAGGATGCGAGGATCTACTCCAATCCAGTAGTGACTCAAATTGATGTTGCGCCCGTTATTTATCCAGCCGAGGATTATCACCAAGATTATTTCCGCCAGCATCCTGGTCAGGGTTACTGCAGGGCAGTTGTTGCTCCTAAGTTAGCTAAATTTAGAGCCAAGTTTCAATCTCTGATTGCGCCGGAGTTTCGCTAGAGCAATCAGGTCAAGTGTGGTCGAATCAGTTAGGGTGCTAGGCGAGTAATACGCCATTGAGTCCCATCGAGTTGATAGTGAATGCGGTCATGCAAGCGCGATGGTCGTCCTTGCCAGAATTCAATTTCAGTAGGGCGTAAGCGATAGCCTCCCCAATGATCGGGTCTGGGAGGCTTATCTCCAAAGTCGGCCGCGAAGCGCTTTTCAGCTTCTTCAAGAAATTCTCGATTCGGAATTTCAGCGCTTTGAGGTGATGCCCAAGCACCAATTCTGGAGGCTGCTGGGCGAGACTGGAAATATTCATCGCTCTCGGCAGGGCTGACCCGCTCAACCACCCCTTT
>NZ_NCFJ01000285.1:0-3306 GCF_002281105.1 Polynucleobacter sp. 35-46-11 | reverse complement strand
TGGTACAGATGCCGCAAGACTCACGCCTACAATGAGATCTTGCTGATAGCCTTTAAATTGATCAAGAGTTAATGCCGGGGCGCCATAGAGATTAATTGCGGCCTTAATCAGCGGGTCAGATAGACCTTCCGCGCTGGCATTCACTGTTTGTCCGCCGATACTACTTGATCCACTCAGTTGGCCATAAGGAAGAACTAGAGTAATTTTTCCAGATTGACCGCCGGCATCAAAAATATGGGTGAGACCCATGACCTCACTAGTGAGCGTGTAATTTCCGGCCTTGGCTTGTGCAACTCCAGCACTGATGAAGTTAATGCCTACTGGTGCATTAGAATAAGTGCGTGCCTCGATTTCTTGTGCCTGAGGTAATCCAGGTAATAGCGAAATAAATGCTGCTACAAGGCAAGACAATATCCAGCAACTTCTACCTTGAAGATAGAAGGGTGAATTGAGCATCAAGAATTTCAGACCGCAGTCTTATTTACTTGTTTTATGTTTATTGCCAAATAAGATTTCTATAGTGGCAGGACTTCCAAGCGTCAAGCTCATGCCCGTCAATAAAAGATAGGGCCAGACAATTAACCAATACACAATTGACATCGCTACTACCCGCAATGGATTTGATTGACCAAATTCAGCCATGGAAGCAAGGAATGCTTTTCCATGAATCAATCCTGAACGCCAGCCTCTAAATAATTTAATCCCAAAACAACCAGTAGGTAAATCACGGACTCTAAAAAAAGTGAGCCAACGATGCCATCCGTTTTGTTCACTTTGATTGGAAAGGCAACCTGAGCTAGCAACATGAACTTAGCACATATGGCTGCTTTGAATAGGGCAAAACCAAAGATGGACAGAGGAATAGGGCTCTCATCTAGTGAGGCAGCCCCTAAAAAAGCAATCGCACAAAACCAAGTCCCGAAGTAAACGGTCAACTGAAATGCCTTTACAAATTCTTCCTTTGCTTTCTGTTTAAAGGTATGCGTGGGAGCTGAATTTGATGATGTTCCGTTCATGAAAACTTTCTTAGAAATTGGATTAGCAGTTACTGCAAGAGCCGCCAGCCTCAACAGGGGCGGGTTCTTGGGTATAGCGAGCAATAAATGCGTGTTTACTCTTGAGTGGTAATTGAATCCAAACAAAGTGACCTGAGCCAGGCGCAACATCAATAGGTTCGCCTTTGAGATTCCACATGGCATCTAGCACCATGTCTTGGTTGCCCTCGGGCTCAATGATTTCTAATTTGTCGCCAAGGGAGAAGCGATTTTTTACATCCACCTTGACGCGACCAGAGGCCTCATCAATTTCTAAAGTTTCACCAACATAGAGGCTTCTGCCGGACAGGGAGTGGCCACGCATATAGAGTTGATATTCTTTATCGTGGTGACGCTCATAAAAACCATCTGTATAGCCACGATTTGCAAGACCCTCTAGATTACCAATCAGAGACATATTCATGGGACGACCAGCTACGGCATCATCAATCGCAGTACGGTAAGCCTGGCAAGTACGAGAAACATAATAAGGTGACTTGGTGCGACCCTCAATCTTGAAGGAGTCCACACCCATTTTGGTTAGGCGTTCAATATGCTCAATCGCACGCAAATCTTTTGAGTTCATGATGTAGGTGCCATGCTCGTCTTCTTCCATGGGCATCAAATCATCTGGACGACGCGCCTCTTGAAGAAGGACAACATCTCCGCTGGTATTTTGTTGGCCTGGCTTGACTTTGTAATCCCATCGACAGGCATTGGTACAAGCACCTTGGTTAGAGTCGCGATGTGACATATAGCCAGATAGCAAGCAGCGACCTGAGTAGGCAATACATAAAGCGCCATGAACAAAGACCTCTAGTTCCATTTCTGGACAGTCTTGACGAACTTCTTCGATTTCATCAAAAGAAAGTTCACGCGACAGAATGACACGACTAATACCAACAGAGCGCCAGAACTTCGCAGAGGCACCATTCACTGTATTAGCCTGAACTGATAAATGAATCGGCATATCTGGCCAAGCTTCTCTAGCCATCATGATCAGACCGGGATCCGACATGATCATGGCATCAGGTTTCAATGCAACTACAGGATCCATATCTTTAATGTAGGTGCGTGTCTTGCCGCCATGGGGGAGCAAGTTAGAGACTAGATAAAACTTTTTACCTAAAGCATGCGCGGTATCAATACCTTCTTTGAGTGTCTCCATTTTTCCGAAGTCGTTATTACGTACTCGGAGTGAATAACGTGGCTGTCCGGCATAAATGGCGTCAGCACCAAAGTCAAAGGCGGTACGCAGCATGGAAAGGCTGCCGGCAGGAGCTAGAAGTTCAGGGATCTTAGTCATGGGGGCTATTTTAGTGAATACAGGCATTCTTGGTAGATTTGCCGTAACACCGAGCTCTGAAGGCGGCTAAGCCCCAATTTATCGAGTTATTCCAGGTAAATAAGCCACTATGCAGAGTATCCTACGGGGTCTGTGGACAGCATTGCAAAAATTGAACAGAGAGCCTTCCCTTGATCTGTCCACCCGAAATTTAAGGCACTCATTAAAGAATCAGAAAGAACGCAATGACAAAACTCACATCCAAGCCAATCTTAAAAAAAGCGAGTGGCATTTTGGCGCAAGAGTTTGCTATACCTAAGGACATCGCCTGGGCCTGGGTCACACTATTGTTATCCCAGGAAGAGCAAAAGCACGACAGCGAAGAAAAGCGCTATGCCCGCATTGCAGAATTCGAAGCTTGGATTACGGAGCTCAATTTACCAACTGACCCAAAAAATCCTGCAAGTGCTGCAGTAAGTCCAGAGTCAGTAAAAAATTCAGCAAGAAATGTATTTGAGTGGCCGCATGAATACATCTTTGAAGAGCCTGTAGCAGCTAAGCATCCAGACTCCAAAGCTACTTACAGCGATACGATCACTAAACCCATCTTAGATTCCATTAAAGATGCTGGAGGTTCTGATGATCGTCCGGCACTCATTGCCATATTAGAAGGCTACGCAAAAGAAGGTAAAGAACCATTTGCTAATGTGACAACAGAAGGTATTGAGTGGAAGGGCAGCAATTGGTCCGAGGGAGATAAGCTGAATCTTCTCACCATCAAAACCCTTAATAACCGTCTCGCTAATCTAAAAAAGAAGGGGTTGATCTAGGTTCAATCACTTCACCCAAGTCGCAAAAGAAAAAACCACCTAAAAGGTGGTTTTCTTGTATCTGGCTCCTCGACCTGGGCTCGAACCAGGGACCTACGGATTAACAGTCCGGCGCTCTACCAACTGAGCTATCGAGGAATAAGCCGATATTATAGCA
>NZ_NCFJ01000284.1:0-3314 GCF_002281105.1 Polynucleobacter sp. 35-46-11 | reverse complement strand
GAAGTATCCATGCAATGGAATGATAGTTTTAGTGAGCAAGTGTTGTGTTTCACTAACAATATTCCACAACGTGATGGCGGTACCCATCTAACAGGTTTGCGCGCAGCCATGACTCGCGTCATTAATAAATATATTGATGAACACGAAGTTGCTAAAAAAGCTAAGGTTGAAATTTCTGGTGATGATATGCGTGAGGGACTTGCTTGCGTCTTATCCGTCAAGGTTCCTGAGCCTAAGTTTTCGAGCCAAACAAAAGATAAGTTGGTCTCTAGTGAGGTTCGTGGCCCGGTAGAAGAAATTGTTGCTGAGGCTTTGAGTGCTTATTTGCAAGAGCGCCCTGCTGATGCAAAAATTCTTTGCGGAAAAATTGTAGATGCTGCGCGCGCTCGTGAGGCGGCTCGTAAAGCTCGCGACATGACTCGTCGTAAGGGTGTCCTTGATGGTTTGGGTCTTCCTGGGAAGTTGGCAGATTGCCAAGAGAAAGATCCAACTAAATCTGAACTATTTATTGTCGAGGGAGACTCCGCGGGTGGTTCTGCAAAGCAGGGTCGTGACCGACGCTTTCAGGCGATTCTTCCGCTGAAAGGAAAAATTCTCAACGTTGAGAAGGCTCGATTCGACAAGATGTTGGCTAGCCAAGAGGTGGTTACTTTAATTACCGTTCTTGGAACTGGTATTGGTGTTGAGGAGTACAAGGCTGACAAGTTGCGCTATCACCGCATCATCATCATGACCGACGCGGACGTTGATGGTAGCCACATCCGCACACTCCTACTTACCTTCTTCTATAGACAAATGCCTGAGTTGATTGAGCGTGGCCACATCTATATTGCGCAACCACCCTTGTATAAGGTGAAGTTTGGCAAGAATGAGCAATACATTAAAGATGATGCGGAGTTGAATCAACTGCTGCTAAAGATTGCATTAGAGTCGGCCTCACTTCAAACCCCCACGGGAGAAATTATTGAGGGCGCAGCATTGGGCGAGTTAGCTAAACACTATCAAGTCATTCAATCTGTTGTTGATCGCTTATCTCGCACCATTGACGAAGATGCTTTGCGTGCCATTGCTTCGGGTACTCAACTCAACCTAGATACCGAGAAGTCTGCACATGAATCGGCTGAGCACTTGCGTGGCGCACTTGCTGATTCTTTGAATCCTTTGGCACTGCCCCCAGAGATTATTGTGCAAAAGGAAGAGCGTACCGATCGCTATAAATTACTTCTCTCCCGCCGCATTCATGGCAATTTGAAGTTATCGGCAATCAATTCTGATTTTGTTCATGGTGATGATTACCAAAGCCTGTCAAATGCAGCTGCGGTTTTATCTGGCAAGGTGTTGCCGGGTTCAAAGGTTCGCCGTGGCGACCCAGACAAAAACCAAAAAGAACAAGCGATTCAAGATTTCAGGGCCGCTTTCTCCTGGCTGCTCTCTGAGGCTGAGCGCGTGCTCAGTCGTCAGCGCTACAAAGGTCTTGGTGAGATGAACCCATCCCAGTTGTGGGAAACCACCATGGATGCAGGTTCAAGAACATTACTCCAAGTCAAAATCGAAGATGCGATTGCTGCTGACCAGGTCTTCACAACCCTAATGGGGGATGAGGTTGAGCCACGTCGTGCCTTTATTGAAAAAAACGCCTTGATTGCTCGTAACCTGGACGTCTGATTTAAATGGCTAAAAAGAAATTGGTGGTTCCAAAAATTGATCGCTCACGCATTGTTGTGAAGTCTTCCCCGATTCATGGCAAAGGGGTGTTTGTTGCTAAGCCAATAAAAAAAGGTGATGCCATTATTGAGTACAAAGGGGAGCGCATTAGTTGGAAGTTGGCCGAGAAGCGCCATCCACATGACCCTAAAGACCCAAACCATACTTTTTATTTCTCTCTGGAGGATGGCCGTTGCATTGATGCTAAATATGGCGGCAATGCAGCACGCTGGATTAACCACTCCTGTAAGCCCAGTTGTGAAACTCGAGAAGATATTTTTGGCGGTGAGCCCCGTGTATTTATTTATGCGAAACGCGACCTTAAGTTGGGCGAAGAGCTTTTTTATGATTATTCGCTTGATATTGGCAGCCGCGTTACCAAGCGGTTGAAGAAGGACTATGAGTGTCGCTGTGGTGCAAAGAAATGCCGTGGCACGATGTTGTCTCTCGATACCAAATAATTTTAAAAAATGTTGTTTCTCAGTATTCAAGATTTAGAGGCAGCTATTAATTACTGGCGCAGTCAATCGCCTGCGGCTGGAGAAGAATTACATTTATGCCCAGAGGCCGCCGCGCTTGCAAAACCTTACGCACTTATGATTGTTCAAGGGTCGCAGAGGGTTCCCATGGATGTCTTGGATGAAATAGCAAAATCAGCAATCCAAAAGTTTTTTAAAACCAAACAAACAAACTAAAAAACTCAACCTTTGTGTTTTTAGGGTTATCTCTATATTAGTAAATACTCTCTTGGAGTATTCTCAAAGTCTTGCCCAAAGATGTGCATGAGGATTTAAGTTTGCAAGAAACAATATTAAAAACAATTGGTCTTGGGAAAACTTTTAAAGGGTTTTCTGCGGTGAGTGACGTCAATCTAGATGTCACTCGTGGAACTATTCACGCCCTCATTGGACCCAACGGGGCAGGCAAAACCACTTGTTTTAATTTACTCACTAAATTTTTAGAGCCCAGCGCCGGTCAAATTCTATTTAATGGTTTTGACATCACAAAAGAGAAGCCAGCCCAAATTGCAAGGCGGGGTGTGGTTCGATCATTTCAAATCTCTGCTGTTTTCCCACACCTAACTGTTCTGGAAAACGTTCGTGTTGCACTGCAGCGAGGACTGGGTACGGAATTTCACTTTTGGAAGTCTGGCGACTCACTAAATGTGCTCAATGAGCGCGCTGAGGAGTTGTTGTGTGAGGTTGGTTTGGCAGACTTTGCCCACGAAGAAACCCTAAATTTGGCTTATGGGCGCAAGAGAGCTCTAGAAATTGCCACGACCATGGCCATGGAGCCCGAATTAATGCTGTTGGATGAACCAACACAGGGTATGGGCCATGAAGATGTCGAGCGCGTTACAGAATTAATTGATCGGGTGTCTAAAGGTCGCACCATCTTGATGGTTGAGCACAACATGAAGGTGGTTTCCTCCATTGCCGACAGAATTACGGTGTTGCAACGGGGCTCGGTATTGGCTGAGGGTTCATATCATGAGGTTTCAAACAACCCCTTGGTGGTTGAGGCTTATATGGGTAGCCATGGGGGCGACAACTTATGAGCACCATGGCATTGGAGGTTAAAAATCTCGAATCTTGGTATGGCGAGTCTCA
>NZ_NCFJ01000027.1:0-20496 GCF_002281105.1 Polynucleobacter sp. 35-46-11 | reverse complement strand
ACTTTCGATAAAAGGGTGTCCTAGTATTTCTGAGTTTATTTTTTAGCTCAACAAGCCTTTTCCAACTATTTACGTTTGTACCAATTTGAGATGGTTCGAACGGTTGGTTGCGATTCGCCATCACCTCGCTTATCCCACTCATTCAAAATTATTTTTGAGGCACCCGTTACTGATAGGTTTTTGGTAGCAATTCTTTTGGCTAAGTCTTGATTTTTGCCCCATACCTTTTGGGCACGTTCAGTTGCCTTTTTTACCGTTTCTCTCGCCCCTAATTTTTGACCGATTGATAATGCTTCATGCGCCTTTTTCCAGTTGGCTAATATTTTTTGTTCGTAGCCGTCTGTACTTTCATCTTGTAACGAAGCATATTCTTCGATTAATTCTTGGGGAATAGTGGGGCTAAATTTGGTGTAAAGATCCCTGACGATTTTTTTGTAAGACTCAAAAATTTCATTTTGCTCCTTAGTTTGCTGAGGAGTCATTTTTAGAGCTGGCGGGCATGCACTTAATATTTCATCAATACGCTCTTTTTCAAGAGTTTTTAATGATTTTGGTCGACCACGTTTTTTGCTTGAGGGGTTCATACTTGCTAAAAATTCTACCCTGCCAGCTGATTACCCAAGCTTTTGTGCGAGAAGTTCTGGGTTTGGATGATAGTAGCGCTTAAGCATTGCAAGGCTCTTATGGCCGGACACGGCTGATAGTTCAATCAAGTTAGGTAGCTTCTCTGCTAGATGTGTAATAGCCATATGTCGCAAGTCATGGAATCTAATGTCCTTCACTCCAGCCTGCTTTCTTGCTCTATTAAATGCTTGTGACACTACCTCGTGAGTAAGCGGAAAAACTCGCCCGTCTAAGTTACGTGGTATCTCAGTCAAAATTTGAATCGCGTCTAAGTTACGTGGTATCTCAGTCAAAATTTGAATCGCATGGGTTGATAGCGGTACCGTTCTGCTGGTACCATTCTTGGTTAATGGCAAATATATTGTTTGTCGTTGAAGGTCTACATGCTCCCAGCGCAGCCCCAGTAACTCACCTCTACGCATGGCAGTTTCAAGCGCCAGCTTTACTAAAGGCAGCATCCATATCGAACGCCGCCCAGTGGGTCTCAAGGCTTCAAATAAGGCACTCGTTTCGGCTGCATCTAATATACGGCTTCTACCCTGTGGGTTTTTAGGTCTCGCTACTAGTGCTACGGGATTGATAATATTGATTCCCCATTCTTTACGAGCATGGGTGATGATTGAGGAAAAGTAGGATAACTCTCTGATGACCGTTGCTGGCGCTATTTCTTTAAGGCGCTCATCCCTGTGTTTTGCAATCTTTTGAGGGGTTAGGCTCACCATGTTTAGTTTTGCTATTGGACGCCTTGCTAGAGCCTTCAAACGAATGAAGTCGGCCTTGCCCCCACGCATAGTGGGCAATACTTCAGCTATATAACGCTCGATGATTTCAGCAAAAGTAGTGCGTTCAGCCAGCACAAGGTTGGTATAACTACCTTTTTGCATTTCGACTTCAACCTGCTTTGCCCAGCGCTCGGCATCGACTTTATTAATGAAGGTTTTACTTAGCGGAGCGTGACCTTGAATTTGAACTCGTGCTTGCCACTTACCGCTTCGGTTGCGAAATGTTGCCATTTACCTCTCCTTGGTAGGACAGGATTAGGCCAAGAGTGTTTTTAGTCTCTCGTTATTGTTTTATAGGTTAGTCACTAGTAGGTCGCCTTCCACTCCCCAGACTTGCCACCACTCTTTTCGAGTAGATGTACATCACCCACCACCATGCCTCTATCAACCGCTTTGGCCATGTCATAAATTGTGAGGAGGGCTACTTGGACTGCAGTCAGGGCTTCCATTTCGACGCCGGTTGGGCCAGTAGTTTCGGCCCTGACTTGGCAGGTGATACTGCTGGTGTCTTTATTGAGGGTAAATTCGAGGCTTACGTGTGTCAGAGCTAGTGGGTGACAAAGGGGTATCAAGTCCGACGTCTTTTTGGATGCCTGAATGCCTGCAATTCGGGCAATACCTAAAACATCCCCCTTTTTGTGAGTGCCTGCCTCAATCATGCTGAAAGTCTCTGGCAGCATAGTGATTCTGCCTGTAGCAATGGCAATCCGATGGGTATTGGGCTTGTCTCCAACGTTGACCATATGGGCTTGGCCACTGGCATCAAAATGAGTTAGTTTGTTCATGGGATAAGTTTTACCATATAGGGATGCAAGTCATAAAGACATCACAAAAATCAGCGCTATTTAAGCGAGTTTTGGCTGGCCAGCTCATTCTGAGCTTGGCTTGTCCTAGTGCGGGTTTCGTCTATGCAGCTGGACCTGCACCCTCCTCGGCAACAGGGGATGTATCGGTCCAAGGTGAGTCAGCGGCTTTGCAAAACCTTGGTAGAGCGGTTCAGTCGCCTGATGCTCGCTCCTCGAATCTGCCATCACGGAACGTACCCCAAACTCAACCAAGCTTTGTGCTTCCCGATATGGGTGATCCTGGTGGCGATAGCTTAAGTCGTATGGATGAGAAAAAATATGGCGAGATGATCATGCGCCAGATTCGTCCGGATGCAGATTATTCGAATGATTTGCCGATCTATGATTTTTTAAACCAAATGGAGCGACGCCTATTGCAAGCAGCAAAACGTTTGCAATTGGGTGGTGCTAATGAACAGGGTAGTGGCGCTTATAACTTTGAGGTATTCGCGGTTAAAGACAGTAGTATTAACGCGTTTGCATTGCCTGGTGGATTTATCGGTTTTCATACGGGATTGCTGGTTAGCGCGGAGACTGACTCTGAGGTTGCTTCGGTGATGGGTCACGAGACTGGTCACGTTTTGCAACGCCACCTAGCGCGGCAAATGGATAAGCAAACGACCAATACTATGATTGCCCTTGCCGGCATATTGTTGGGCGCCTTAGCTGCCTCACGTAATCCAGGCGCAGCTTCGGGTCTGATGCAGGGTGGTCAAGCGGTGGCGGTCAATAACCAGCTCTCCTATTCAAGAGATGCTGAGCGCGAAGCGGATCGTATTGGCTTTCAGATTCTGGCGGCGAGTGGTTATGACGTCAATGGCGCACCAGGATTTTTCCAGCGTTTACAAAAGGCGACTGGGATTATGGATAGTGGCGTGCCATCCTATGTGCGTACCCACCCCTTAACCACTGACCGTATTGCAGATATGCAAGATCGTGCTCGTAATATCGCCAATAGAAACGTACCAACGGCAATAGAGTTTTATTTCATCAAGGCGCGAGCTCGTATGGAGCAGTCCGGAAACTCGAGTCAGATGTATGACTTAAAAAATACCTTTGAGGCTTTAAGTAAACAGTCGGACCCAGGAAAGCAGTTGGAAGGTTTTTATGGGCTCGCGCTGGTAGCTCAAAAGCAGGGTAAGTTTGATCAGGCTGCAAGTTACTTACAGCAAGCGCGCAATCAAGTCAATAACGCTAGTGCACCAGGATCGCCCATTCAGCGGCAAAGTCTCTCTTTAGACATTACCTCTTCCGAGCTGGCATTAGCTAGAGATAAAGGTGATGAGGCCCTGCAAATTGCTCAAGCGACTTTAAAGGCTTACCCACAATCTTATGCTGCTGGGGCAGCGATGATGAATGCCTATCTCAAGCTTGGTCGCAATAATGACGCCATCACCTGGTTAAAGGCTCGTACTAGGTTGCAGCCCAATGAGGTCGTATGGTGGACCATGCTATCGAATGCTTATGACCAGGCAAAGAACGTACCAATGCGCCATTACGCTCTTGGAGAAAAGTATGCGCTTGAGGGTGCTTGGCCATCTGCCATTGAGCAACTTAAGATTGCTAGATCTTCTGGTGGAGCAGATTTTTATCAGGCCTCTAGCATTGATGCGCGCCTTCGTCAGATGCAAAAAGAATATCAAGAAGAGCTGAAGGAGCAGGGCAAAAATATGCCCAGTTGATTAATTGCTAGGCACTTTCACAAAGTAAAAGCGCTCACTCAGTTCGGCTGAGTGGATGGGCTCGATTGGCAAATATTTTCCATTCCATAGCCAGGAGCCTCTAAAACTACAGGCATCCTCCAGCACTTTCGATTGATCTGAGAATAGATCTAAATCATGATCATGTAGTAGTGCAACTGATAGGGTTTCAGTTCTAGTAAATACTGCGCTATCGATTTGATCAGAGAGTGATTGCGCAATGATTCCAGTAATGTAAATATTACCTTTTTCATCACTCAGGGCACCCTGCGGTTTTATCTCTGTGCCGCACTGGGTTGAAAGCTGAGGGCCGCTTGCGGTGGGAATGATTCTGGCAATGAATGGCGTGGCATCCAATGTAATAAAAACCCGTTGAGGCCCGTTCTGAAAAAAATATCTGCCAGAGGAATCGCAAGCGTAATTTCTGGAGATGAATTCATTGAGGGCTGCATGTTGAATGACACTTCCTGCTAATTGATTGGCTTGCGCGAATTCATCTCGCATGCGCCATTGACCGCGACGATCAAGTGCCAACCAACCGAAGCAGTGCGGAACATTCGGCCACTTAATCAGCGATCGTAGAACTTGCTCATCCATGAGGTGGTAATCTTTGCACCACTATGAATTAATGTAATCCATGTGGAGTTGAAGGTGCATCAAAAGTATCTTCAGTTGAATGACTTGCATGTAGGTGGGCAATGCGCCATCCTTGACTATCTTGTAATAGAACTAAGGTGATATTAATGAAGAACTCCGCCTCAATTTGATCAGCACGCAGATGAACTGCTTCAGTGGTGTCATAGATGGCAGCACCTAAAACTGAATGGCTAATACAGGCAATGGGTTCTAAAAAGAGAGCCTGCTTAGCTAGGAGGCGCTCTAGGCCAGCTCGAATTTCTGCATGACCACTTAGGCGTTGACCTTCTGGTAGTACGCAAGTAATTGAGTCATCATCTAGCCAGATTGCCAGAGCACTTTTAACGTCACGATGTTTTAAGGCATCACGCCAAGCATCCACCACTTCATCGGCATTATGAAAAAGTCTGGCTAGTTTTGGCATGGCTTACTTTCAGGTGACTTAGATTGATGCGAAATTAATGAAGATTCTGAATGGCTTCTAGTACATTGCCTGGCGAAATACCTTTTAAGCATTTGAGATGCCCTAGTGGGCACTCTCTTTTATGGCAAGGGCTGCATGGCAAGTTGAGATAGATGATCTTCGCTTTGTCAGACAGTGGTGGTGTGTGGTGCGGATCACTGGATCCAAAGATCGCCACCTGAGGAACCTTTAATGCGGCGCCGATATGCATTAATCCAGAATCGTTGCTGATTAGCGCCTTACTCATGCCAATGGTTGCAATCGCTTCATCAAGTGAAGTTTCTCCACACCAGTTCTGAATTTGTGCAGTGTTTGTCACCTGAGAAATAATTTCCTCGCCTAATGCGTGATCACTCTTACCACCTAAAAGAATGACGTGTGCATTTGGTTCATTTGTAGTTAGTTTCTGCGCAAGGGTAGCGAAGTGCTGAGTAGGCCAGCGTTTTGTTACGCCGTACTCAGCACCAGGGCAAAATACATAGATCGATTTTTCGTTAATTACATTTGCTTGCAGCTTCTTACCGACTGATTGCTTGGCCGCAAGAGAGATGTTGAGCTTGGGATCTGCAGGCTTGATGGCACCAATCTTTTCTGAATGATCCATGACATTGCAGAGCGCAAGGTAATGATTTGCCATTGGAGGGCGATCAATCTTGCTGGGGTTATCTAAGGCAAGATTAATTAGCCCAAAGCGCATCTCTCCTCGATACCCAATCCGTAGCGGAATATTGGCAAGCCAAGGAATGAGTGCGGACTTCAAACTATTTGGTAGTACAAAGCAAGCATCATATTGATTTAATTCCAATTGCTTTGCGAGTTGTTTGCGTAAGCCCCATTGCAACTGCTTATGCTCTAGGCGCGCTTCAATGACCTGATGAACTTCTTCACAGGCGCGATAAATTGGCGCGACCCAAGGGCTTGCTAAAACATCAATCTGAGACTGCGGGTAAAGAATTTTTAGATTTGCCAGGAGCGGCTGGGACATTACGGCATCGCCAATCCAGTTGGGGGCGATGATCAGAATACGATTCATATAAGGTATCCCGACACAGCACCCCGCTTTGGGGTGCTGGTAGGCTTAGTGCCCGTGGGGCTCGGTACCAGGAATGAGTTTGTACTCAGTGCCGCAATAAGGACACTTTGCTTCACCCATCTTAGCAACATCCAGGAATACACGTGGATGTGAATTCCAGCTGGGTGTTTTATTGGTTGGGCAATGTAAAGGCAAATCGGTATTGCCATTAACCATTACAACTTGAGCGTCACTCATTCTCTGAATTCCTATTACTTAACGTAAGTTAACCAAGACTTGTATTTATCGCTTCTACCGTAGACCGCATCAAAGTAGGTCTTCTGGATTTGCTCGGTAATCGGACCGCGCTTACCGTCACCAATGGTGCGATCGTCCAACTCACGAATTGGTGTAACTTCAGCGGCAGTACCAGTGAAGAAGGCTTCATCTGCTGAATACACTTCATCGCGAGTAATGCGCTTCTCACGCAACTCATAGCCAAGGTCTTTAGCGATTTGCATGATGGAGTTACGGGTGATGCCGTCTAAACAAGAAGCTAGATCAGGCGTGTAAATAATGCCGTTATTTACGATAAAGATGTTCTCGCCAGAGCCTTCAGATACATAACCCTCCGTATCAAGCAGGAGGGCTTCATCGTAGCCATTGGCTGTTACTTCTTGGTTGGCCAAAATGGAGTTGATGTAATAACCAGAAGCCTTGGCACGAACCAGTGAAGAGTTCACAAAGTGGCGTGTAAATGAGGAGGTTTTAACGCGAATACCCTTATTAATGCCATCCTCGCCCAGATACGCACCCCATTCCCAAGCAGCGATTGCTGTGTGGATGCTATTGCCTTTTGGGGAGATGCCGAGTTTTTGGGAGCCGATAAAGATAATTGGGCGAATGTAGCAAGATTCCAGCTTATTGCTATTAACCACCTCAATAATGCCGTTACTGATCTGCTCAGGAGTCCAAGGCATGCTCATCTGGAAAATCTTGGTTCCATTGAATAAGCGCTTAACGTGCTCTTGAAGGCGGAAAATGGCGGTACCTTGGGGGGTTTTATATGCGCGAATACCTTCAAATACACCCATACCGTAGTGGAGACTGTGCGTTAGCACATGAATATTGGCCTCACGCCAGGGAATAAGCTTCCCATCGGACCAAATAAAGCCATCGCGGTCGGACATCGACATTTTCTCTACCTTTTAAATATGTAATAAATTGGGTGATTCAATTCGGTAAAACAGGGTACCAAGCCAATGGGAACCCCTAGGCCTGGAATACGTCTCAGCCTTTATTGTAGAGCAGGGAGCGTGACGGGGTAGTCCAATTCCCTTGGGGTCTAAAGCCCAGACGATTTAGAATGGAGCATTCCCCACAAACCACTAAATTTGCCCATTCTCATGCCGGAAACTCTCTTTAAAGTAAAACGACTAAGTGAACTAGCTGCGGCAGGTCTTCTCAAGGGAAAACGGGTTTTAATCCGTGCTGACCTCAATGTCCCTCAGGATGATGTGGGCAATATCACGGAAGACACCCGCATCAGGGCCTCGATGCCGGCAGTGCAAATGTGTTTAGATGCTGGCGCAGCGGTCATGGTGACCTCCCACTTGGGGCGTCCAACGGAGGGTGAGTTCAAGCCCGAGGATAGTTTGGCGCCAGTAGCCGATCGGATAGCAAGCCTTTTGAATCGCAAGGTCCCTTTAATTAGTGATTGGGTCAATGGTGGTTTTGAAGTGAATCCAGGCGAATTGGTATTGCTAGAAAACTGTCGTCTTAATGTCGGTGAGAAAAAGAACAACGATGAGTTGGCCAAGAAGATTGCCGCTCTTTGTGATGTTTATGTAAATGACGCTTTTGGTACTGCCCATCGTGCTGAGGCAACTACCCATGGTGTGGCTAAATTTGCCCCGATTGCTTGCGCTGGTCCTTTGATGGCTGCAGAGTTGGATGCCTTGAGTCGTGCTCTAGCAAGTCCTAAGCGTCCATTGGTGGCGATTGTCGCGGGTTCCAAGGTGTCTTCAAAGCTGACCATTCTGAAAGCTTTGGCTGATAAGGTAGACGAGTTGATTGTTGGTGGCGGTATTGCCAATACTTTTATGTTGGCTAAAGGCTTGCCAATTGGTAAGTCACTGGCAGAGCCAGATTTGGTTAATGATGCTCGAGAAATCATGGAGATTATGGAAAAGCGCGGTGCGCATGTTCCCATTCCTGAGGACGTCGTGGTTGCGAATGAGCTCTCTCCGTTGGCACGTGCGAACCGCGTACCTGCAGATCAAGTTGCAGAAGACGACATGATTTTGGATATTGGCCCTAAAACTGCTGCGCGCTTATCTATTATGTTGGCGCATGCCGGCACGATTGTGTGGAACGGTCCATTAGGCGTATTTGAGATTGACCAGTTTGGTGGTGGCACCAAGATGTTGGCAGCAGCAATTGCCCATTCACCAGCTTTCTCGATTGCAGGTGGTGGCGACACCTTAGCAGCAATTGCAAAGTACGGTATTGAAAATCAAGTGGATTACATCTCTACTGGCGGTGGTGCTTTCTTGGAATTTTTAGAAGGCAAGACCTTGCCAGCCTTTGCAGTATTGGCTGAAAGAGCGAAAGACTAAATATGTTGAGAGCAACAAAGATCATTGCCACATTAGGGCCTGCATCAGAAAAGCCTGAAGTATTGCGCGAGATGATTCGTGCAGGCGTGGATGTTGTGAGAATGAACTTTTCTCATGGCACTGTTGCTGACCACAAAGCGCGTCACGATTTAGTACGAAGCATTTCTGCGGAAGTTGGCAAAGAGGTTGGCATCATGGCCGATCTTCAGGGCCCAAAAATTCGCGTAGGTAAATTTGTTGATAGCAAAATTCTCTTAAAAGAAGGCGCGCAATTTATTCTGGATGTTGCGTGTGAGCTCGGTAATCAAGAGCGCGTGGGCTTGGATTACAAAGAGCTGCCGCAAGATGTCAAACCTGGCGATCGCCTCTTATTGAATGACGGCTTAGTTGTTCTTCGTGTTGAAAGTGTTAAGGGTGGAGAAATTTTTACTCTCGTCGAGCAAGGCGGACCGCTTTCTAATAACAAGGGCATTAACCGTGCTGGCGGGGGCTTGACTGCACCAGCGCTGACAGAAAAAGATATCGCCGATTTGGATGCTGCGATTGCGATGGGTGTAGATTTTCTAGCAATCAGTTTTCCAAAAGACGGTGCAGATATGGCCTATGCTCGCAAGCTAGCAGATGCAGCTAGTGCAAAGCATGGCGTTGGTAAAGTTCGCACGATTGCGAAGGTAGAACGTGCTGAAGCGATTGAGCCCGATGCGCTCAATAGCATCATCGCAGAGAGCGACGGCATTATGGTTGCCCGTGGCGACTTGGCGATTGAGGTTGGTAATGCCGCTGTTCCTGCTTTGCAAAAACGCATGATTAAACTCGCGCTAGAGGCTGATAAATTTACAATCACTGCGACGCAAATGATGGAGTCCATGATTAATGCTCCAGTACCTACACGTGCTGAAGTAAGTGACGTAGCCAATGCGGTATTAGATGGTACAGATGCAGTAATGTTGTCCGCAGAGTCCGCTGCAGGTATGTATCCTGTCCAAACAATCAAGGCGATGGCCGAGATTTGTGTTGAGGCGGAAAGGTCAGATCGTGTAAAGCTAGATACAGATTTTTTAGATCAAACCTTCGCACGCATTGATCAAACGATTGCTTTGGGCGCGTTATTTACAGCGCATCACCTCAATGCCAATGCTATTGCTGCTTTGACTGACTCAGGATCTACTGCGGTTTGGATGAGTCGTCACAATATTCATTTGCCTATTTTTGCTTTAACTTCAAAGATTGCAACTCAGCGTGCCTTGAGCACTTATCGCAATGTATTCCCCATCGGCTTAGATTACACCAAACAACGCGATACTGCCTTGCAGGAGGTGGAGGATTGTCTGAAAAAGTTAGGGGCGGTAAAGACGGGTGATGTAGTGGTGCTGACTTCGGGAGAGCCGATGGGTGAGCCTGGTGGTACCAATTCACTCAAGATTATTCAGGTGAAGTAATTCATTTTTAAGATTTGTATTCAAACTATTTATCACTAACATTTTTAATTAAGAGACCATCATGGCTTTAGTATCTTTACGACAACTCTTGGATCACGCCGCTGAAAATGGCTACGGCTTGCCAGCATTTAACGTTAATAATTTAGAGCAAGTAACGGCGATTATGGAGGCCGCTAATGAGGCAGATTCTCCAGTGATCATGCAAGCCTCTGCCGGTGCTCGAAAATATGCTGGCGAATCATTCTTGCGTCATTTGATTTCAGCTGCGGTTGAGGCTTACCCACATATTCCAGTCGTAATGCATCAAGATCATGGGCAAAGTCCAGCGGTGTGTATGGCGGCCATTAAGAGTGGCTTTACTAGCGTGATGATGGATGGCTCCTTAGAGGCTGACGGGAAGACGGTTGCTAGCTATGAATACAACGTCGATGTATCTAGAGAGGTGGTGAAGTTCTCTCACTCCATTGGAGTTACTGTTGAAGCGGAGTTGGGTGTTCTCGGCTCGCTAGAGACAATGCAAGGCGATAAAGAGGATGGTCATGGTGCCGATGGCAAAATGACGCGCGAGCAATTGTTGACAGACGTTGAGCAAGCGGCTGACTTTGTAAAGGCTACTCAGTGTGATGCCTTAGCTATTGCGATTGGTACTAGTCACGGCGCCTATAAATTTACGAAGAAGCCTACAGGCGATATTTTGGCAATTGAGCGCATCAAAGAAATTCACACACGGATTCCGAATACGCATTTAGTGATGCATGGTTCATCGAGTGTTCCACAAGAGTTGCTCGCGGAGATTCGTGAGTTTGGTGGCGATATGAAAGAAACTTACGGTGTGCCTGTTGAAGAAATTCAAGAAGGCATTAAGAACGGTGTACGTAAGATCAATATTGATACTGATATTCGTTTGGCGATGACTGGCGCAATTCGCCGCTACCTGTTTGAAAATCCAAGCAAGTTTGATCCACGCGACTATCTGAAACCTGCGCGTGAAGCAGCCAAGAAAGTGTGTATTGCGCGTTTCAATGCTTTTGGTTGTGCAGGCCAAGCATCAAAAATTAAGCCAATTCCCCTAGAGAAAATGGCTGAGTTGTACAAGAGTGGCAAATTGGCCCAGATCGTTAAGTGAGATAAATATGCCAGCTTTGTACGCCACTTCTATTAAGTCCTTGCCTTTGCTCTCCAAAGGAAAAGTGCGTGATGTATACGCGCTAGGTGATGACAAGCTACTCATGATCACTACCGATCGCTTGTCTGCCTTTGACGTAGTCATGGGTCAGCCGATTCCTGAGAAGGGTATTGTGCTCAACCAAATGGCCAACTTTTGGTTTGACAAGTTAGCCAAGGTAATTCCGAATCACTTGACAGGTGTTGATCCTGAAAGCGTTGTCCCAGCTGATGAAGTTGATCAAGTTAAAGGCCGTGCAGTAGTTGCTAAGCGACTGAAGCCAATCTTGGTTGAAGCGGTAGTGCGTGGTTACCTGGCTGGTAGTGGCTGGAAAGATTACAAAGAGACTGGCAAGGTCTGTGGCATTGCATTACCAGAAGGTTTGGAAAATGCACAGAAGTTGCCTGAGCCTATTTTTACTCCTGCAGCTAAAGCAGAAGTGGGTGAGCATGATGAAAATATCTCCTTTGAAAAGGTGATTGAGATGATTGGTGAGAAGTTGGCCAATCAGATTCGTGAAGTCAGCATTCGTTTGTACAAAGAGGCTTCTGAATATGCTGCTACTCGCGGGATCATCATTGCTGATACCAAGTTTGAATTTGGCTTGGATGATGCCGGTCAGTTAGTGTTGATGGACGAAATCCTCACTGCCGACTCTTCTCGCTTTTGGCCTGCCGAAACCTACTATGTGGGCGCAAACCCCCCTTCCTATGACAAGCAATTTGTGCGTGACTGGCTCGAAACAGCCTTGGTTGATGGCAAGCCTTGGCCAAAAACAGCCCCTGCGCCTGCTTTGCCATCGGACGTGATCGATAAAACAGCAGAAAAGTACCGTGAAGCACTTGCTCGCTTAACTAAAGTCTAATTTCCTGGGGCCCTAAAAAGGCTGGGATAATAAGTCCTTAGATAGATTAACGATGTAGATCAGGGCATTTGGAGAGGTAAATGAGCAAAAAACCAGTAGTTGGAATAGTAATGGGATCCAATTCAGATTGGGACACCATGCAGCACGCTGCTCAAATGCTGGAGCAATTTGGTATTGCTCACGAGGCTAAGGTGGTTTCTGCTCACCGTATGCCAGATGACATGTTTGCCTATGCAGAAAATGCATCTAAAAACGGGCTAAAGGCGATTATTGCTGGTGCTGGTGGCGCTGCGCATTTACCAGGCATGTTGGCATCCAAAACAATTGTGCCTATCTATGGCGTTCCGGTTGCTAGCAAATATTTACGCGGCGAGGACTCTCTGTATTCCATCGTACAAATGCCTAAGGGCATTCCAGTGGCGACATTTGCGATTGGTGAAGCTGGTGCTGCCAATGCAGCTTTGCATGTGATTGCCAATTTGGCAGTGAATGATCCTGCGTTAGCTAAACAGCTAGAAGAGTTTCGTTCGAAGCAGTCTGATACTGCCCGCTCCATGAATTTGCCGGGATATTAATCAGATGGCAGATCGTTTGGAGCCCATTTTGCCGGGCTCGTATTTAGGAATTTTAGGTGGCGGTCAATTGGGGCGGATGTTTACACAGGCTGCTCAAGCCATGGGGTACAAGGTCTGCGTTTTGGATCCTGGATCAGATAGTCCCGCTGGCTCCATTGCGGAAAAATTTATTCAGGCAGATTACACCGACTCCGCGGCTCTAAAAGAGATGGCGAGCATTTGTAAATCTGTTAGCACTGAATTTGAAAATGTCCCTGCTCAAGCTTTAGATGGGCTCGAGTCTTTGGGTGTCTTTGTGGCGCCTCGCAGCAGTTGCGTATCTCTGGCTCAAAACCGCGTTGCCGAGAAAAAGTTTTTAGCTACCTGGAAAGCAGAAACCAATATCGGTCCTGCGCCTTATTTTGTGCTTGAGCATGATGCAGATATTGCATACGTTCCCGCAGATCTATTTCCTGGCATCTTGAAAACTGCTCGTATGGGTTATGACGGTAAAGGTCAAGTTACTGTTTACGACTCTACCAATTTAGTTTCTGCTTGGGCTGAATTAGGTAAGGTACCTTGTGTTCTTGAAAAGCGGATGGATTTAGATTTTGAGGTATCTGCTTTGGTGGTGCGTGGATATGATGATGCAGTAGTGGCGTATCCTGTTTCTCAGAACATCCATCGCGACGGTATTTTGCACACTTCTACTGTGCCAGCGCCATCACTAAAACCTGCTCAAGAGAAAAAAATTATTGAAGCGGCTAAAGCGCTCATTCGGAAGATCGACTATGTTGGTGTTTTGTGTGTAGAGTTTTTCGTGTTGAAGAGTGGCCATATCGTTGCAAACGAAATTGCTCCGCGTCCGCACAACTCGGGCCACTACACCATGGATGCTTGTGTCAGTAGTCAGTTTGAGCAGCAAGTCAGAAGCATGGCTCGCTTGCCATTAGGCGACACCCGCTTGCTAGCACCGGTCTCTATGCTCAATCTCTTGGGAGATCTTTGGTACGAAGGTAGTGAAGATAAGGCAAGAGAGCCTGCTTGGGATAAGGTACTCTCTCATCCGGATGCCAAATTGCACTTGTACGGCAAATCTGAACCACGCATGGGCCGTAAGATGGGTCACATCAATTGTTTGGGTGAGTCAATTAACCAGGCTCGCCAAAATTGCGCAGCTGTCGCAGTTGAATTAGGGATCGAGCCCTAGAAATGTCTACTGATAGTAGCGCGCTGCAATCATCTGCGGTAATTAACGAAGCGGTACAAACGTTGCGAGATGGTGGCTTAGTCGCCTTTCCAACCGAGACGGTTTATGGCTTGGGGGCAGATGCAAAGAACCCGGATGCAATCAAGCAGATTTTTGCTGCCAAGGGCAGGCCTTCCAATCACCCGTTAATTGTTCACTTAGCAGCCCCTGACAAGTTTGATCAGGCGCAAGTCGATTGGGTTCCGGTTCTGGCGCCCTGGGTAAGAGATTTGTCGGAAGATGCATTAAAACTCATCAATGCTTTTTGGCCGGGTCCACTAACCCTGGTCTTTAAAAAAGATAAAAGCGTTTTAAACGAACTTACAGGTGGTCAGGATACCGTGGCCATACGCGCACCCGCTCATCCTATTGCACAAGAGCTATTGCGTAAATTTAAGGGTGGGGTTGTTGCTCCATCAGCCAATCGTTTTGGTAAGGTTTCTCCAACCAGTGCAGCCGATGTCCGTAGCGAGTTTGAAGGTATGCTGGATCTGATGATTTTGGATGGCGGCGATTGCGAAGTTGGAATTGAATCGACCATCATCGATTTATCTTCAGGTGAGCATCCGGTCTTATTGCGCCCAGGGCTCATTACTCCAGGTGAAATTCTTGCTAAGACGGGTATCAAAGTCTATTTACCTGGTGAGCTCAACTCAACTAAGCAAGACGATGGCTTGCCAAGGGTCTCCGGCAGTCTGCGTGCCCATTACGCCCCGACAACCCCATTAAGAATGTACTCATCAGGCAGAGTCTTGGATGCACTCAGTGAGTTTCCGGATATCAAGTCACGGGTAGCTGTTGCGGTATGGGACTCAGATTCTGCGCTAGGAGAGGATGGTCACCCATCAGTGCATTTTGAGGAAGTCATTGTGCCCAGTGATAGCGCTACATTTGCAAGTCGTTTATATCGCTCTTTGCGAGATTTGGATCAGCAAGGTTGGGATCTTATTCTGTTTCCAGAGCCACCAGTAGGGGAAGAGTGGGATGGCGTTCGAGACCGTCTTCAGCGTGCATGCTTTGGTTCCGGTCCGTCATCAAGTAGCCACGCCAGTAGTTGATCATGCGCCTCTAAACCTTTCCAAGCATTGGGATGGTTAATGAATGAGGTCACCGCATACATTTTCCCAGACTTACTCATCACGTAGCCTGATATTGCTCGAACATCAGCAAGTGAACCTGTCTTGATTCGGACTTCAGGTTTTTTCTTCAAATGCAGAAATTTTCGTAAATGCGTCATGAGGCGATTGCGCATCGTGCCGTCTTTGCCGGCAATCGGTAGACTGTTGTAAAACATATCCGCTATGGATAGGTTGCGAGCTGCAACTAATAATTGCGTCATATGCTCAGCAGAGATTGCTTCATTGCGAGATAGACCAGAGCCATTTTCAATCACGAGTTCTGGAAACTGAAGCCCCAACCCCTTTAGCCAGCTCTGAATTACAAGCTCTCCATTTTCAGTAGTTGCTGGTTTACCCATCTTCTCTAAAGCTAGGGTTAGCATGAGTTGTCTGGCCATAACGTTGTTGGAATACTTATTAATATCTTGTACGTCATCAGCCAAAGCAATGCCCTCAAACTGCAGCAGCAGTCGCGCTGCTAGTGGGACGGCGCCAGAATTTCCGATAGGTGTTTGAGTCCAGGATCCGCCAGCTAATTCCCAGGCAGCAGCGAACCCTTGCGTCAGAAAGGTATTGGCATCCAAAGCAACAACGTTGTAGTTCACTGCTTTGCAAGTATTCGGAAACCTACCAGAGAACTGTGCAGTGAGGAGTAGGTTGGTAGCAGTTCCATTACCCTCTGGATCTAAGTTAAAGTGAATATTACTTTTCCAGCTATCGCAAGATTGATCAACCAATTGCATTTGGTTGATCACTTTGAGTTGAGAGAGAGGTGGCGTATAGCTAATGTCAATAAAGTCTGCAGTGCGCGATTTACCAAGCTGAAATGAAAGGGTCCTAAAGGCGTATAGCAGGGGATCGGGTGGTACGTTATAGGCGCGCAATGATTCGCCATCAATAGTGTTGGGCTCCATGACGTTAGGCGCATAGGCACTTCTATCAAAAAATAGATTCCCATCAATTATCTGGATGCCCAGGTTTTGTAGGGCTTTCATCATTTTGGCGAATTCTTCGGGGACTAACTTTGGATCGCCGGTGCCTTGCAAATACAGATTGCCTTTGAGGACCCCTTGGCGAATAAGTCCATCGGTGTAGATGTTTGTACGCCAACGATATTGAGGGCCCAATACATCTAAGCCACTGAGGGTGGTGACCAACTTCATGGTGGAGGCGGGGTTCATCGCTTGTTTAGAGCGCCAATCTACTTCAGTTTTTGCCGTAACTTTCCCTGGTCGACCTGGTTCAATTTCTGCTACTGAAATACTGATGGCCTCTTTGGGAATTTGACTCTTTTCAAGGCTAGCAGCTACAGCTTTCGGAATGTACTGAAGGGCAGTTTCTTGGGAAACTAGATCAGCGGAATGCGCCCATGGACTGAGCAGCAGGCAGGTAAATAGGCTGGCCAGTAGGAGGGTGGTAGCAAGCAAAGAGTTTCGAGTATGCATTCCCTATAGGATAAACCTTAGCGCTCAAGATCTTAAGACTACTCACAATTACTCTCGATATCTTTTCTTGCAAGCCTCGATAGTTTGGTTTTGTTCTTCTAGTATTGCGATGAATCGCTCAATACGATCTAAAAGGGGGCCGCTGATTTCAAGATCTTGGCAGGCTTGGACGAATTGAGTAGCCTGCAGTAGTTGTGCACCACCTTTGACTTTATGAACCAGACTCTGAAATTGCATTTCATTAAGCCGGGTTTGATTATTGTTTGGACGTAATTGCATCAATGCGTCCAGATGAACTTTTTCAATCCCTTCCAAGACCACGATGATTTGATGGGGATCGTCTTTGATCAGATTGGAGAAGGTGTCAAATGAATAGGGCTCATCAGTGCAGGCGGAATGTTGGCTGGATTCAAAATAGCGCATGAGCTCATTCTCAAGAGCCCCCAAGCTCAGTGGCTTGATGAGAACGCCATTCATACCAGATGATAAAAATTGATGACGCGAATCTAGTGCGTAAATATCCGCTGTGACACCAATGATGATGAGGTCACGATTGCCTAGAGATCGAATTTCTTTTGCTAGCTCAGAGCCTTGCATCCCGGGCATAGATTGATCGGTCAGCATGAGATCAAAATGATGATCCTTCATGAGTTCAAGGGCGGCGATAGCGTTCTCGCAAATGTAGGTGTTAATTCCCAATGCCTCTAATTGTAGGGATAAAATTTGGCGACTGGCCGGATGATCTTCAACTACTAAAGCATGAATGCCACAATTTTTCCGCCCCGGCCTTTTAGAAATCAAGCTTCTAAATGATGGTGTAAGCGAGTCAAAGCCTGCAGCCTGTGGAGCAGCAACACTGGTTCTGGGAAGGGCCACCGAAAAGTGAATATTGCTTCCAAAGCCTGGTGCACTCTCAAAATAGAGATGGCTATTCATGGAGCTTACCAAGTGATTGGTGATAGTGAGGCCAAGCCCTGTTCCCCTCTTTTGCTCGGATACGTAAGATTTTTGGGTGACAGGCAATTGTTCAAAGGCTTGCAGTGCCAATTTGATTTGATCGCTGCCCATGCCCACCCCTGTGTCGATGACTCTGAACTCGAGTAATTGGCCCGCATGATCATCTGCAAGGACGGTGATGGAAAAGTACACCTCACCCTCGTTAGTAAATTTAATTGCATTACTGAGTAAATTCTGCAGAACTTGTCGCAGACGCAAGGCGTCAATCATGAGTACTTCGGCTATTCTGGGGTCAATTGAGGTGTGGAGTAATAGCCCTTGTTTCTTAGCTACTGTTGAAAATGCCGCATGAATATCCATAATCAATTGATGTGGATTGCAAGGTTCTAAATTGAGTGTGAGCTTGCCAGCCTCAATCTTAGAAATATCCAACACTTGATTGAGCATGCCTAAAAGAGATTCAGCTGATGCTTGGGCGCTCTTTAATAAAGGTTTATCTTTCTTGGGAAATTGCTCGCTACCCAGCAGTAGTTCTTGAACGCCCAAGATGGCATTCATAGGCGTACGAATTTCATGGCTCATGGTTGCCAAAAAAGCAGACTTGGCAGCATTCGCTTTTTCAGCCAACTCCTTAGAGTTCAGCAACTCAAGAGCTGCTTGCTTCTGATAAAAATACTTTCTTTGCAGTTGGTAAAACATTACCCCGCTAATAATGAGGACAAAGATGGCGCTTAGCCAGGGTAGTATGGATGATTGTGATCTGGGCTGCTCCCCAAATGCAAAGAGTTGGCGCGATGCAATAGGATCTAGATCATCAAGAAAGTGGCTTAATACATTATGCAATGGGGTATCTTGATCTGAGATGAGCCAGCGATAGGCAAAAGGATCGCGACTATATAAACCATCTATTTTTAAGTCTGAATTTTGGTGCTCTTGTATTAGCTGCCGCGCTAAGCGAATAGGCATGACCAATGCCTCGATATCACTTTTAATAAGGGACTGAATTAAGCTATTAGGAGACTTTGCTTCCTTGCCCCCGCTGTAGCTATTCACACTGGCAGGTGCATTCTCAAGGCCTCGATCGAAATAGCCGATCTTTATATTAGGTGAGCTCAGCTTACCTGAGGACTTGGTGACGACAGCATCATGTCCCCAGAAGATGGCTTCCGATAGGGAGCCGAATTGTAAGACGTGGTCATCAATATTTGGCGGATCGATGATGAAATTGACTTCGCCTTTACTCAGTTGCTTTAATCCCTCTGGATCTGACTTCCTCCATACCGGCACGTATTGCTGTCGTGTGCATTCTTCAATCTTTGACAGCAGTGCTTTAAAGGGCCCTAAACCCTCTCGACCATTTGACGGTTCGAGATAGGGTGCATATTTTTCATGAATGCTAAATCGAACGACTGGATGGGCATCGATCCATGATTGTTCTACAGCACTAAATGGGCCGCCATGAGCCAGTCCTCCGTAGATGTAGCAGAGCGCTAATACTCTGTTCAATGTGAATCGATGCATGCTGGATTTAGCTTTCGATGATGTTGTTTATGCGGCAGAACAAGATCAAGTCAGCAATATTGTTAATGCCTAGTTTGTCAAAGACCCTGGTCTTATAGGTTGCCACTGTCTTATTACTAATGTGCAATAAGTCCGATATTTGCTGATTGGTATTGCCTTTTCCGAGATACTTCATGACTTGCAGTTCTCGATCCGATATCAGCGCTAATTTGTCGTTATCGCTCAGAGAGGTGTTGCCATTTTTCCCATGCGTGAAGAAGGTATATCCCTGTGAGATGGCAACGCAGGCTGCCAGAATGACATCCGCTCCAGCCGTCTTATTCACAAAGCCATGTGCACCTAAGGATCGCACTCTGCCGCCATAGACTGCTTCATCTAAGCTAGATAACACCAGAATTCGAACTTCTGGATGCATCAGGCCAATCCGACGTATCACATCAAAGCCATCGGTCTTGGGCATATCCAAATCCAAGATCACCATATTGGGATTGACTTCTTTGATTGAGCGCAGGCACTCTTCACCATGTTGCGCTTGTCCTGCTATCTCAAAAAGCAATTGATCCTGCAACATACTTTTTAATGCCATCAGCATAGCTGGATGGTCATCTACCAACATCACGCGTTTTCTCATTACTTTCTCATTACTTGTCTCCGTTTAGGTTTTTATGAGGGTGCAGCGAAAAAATGGCCTTAGCGATACGGCTATCGCTCGTGTGTAGCATTTGATGTCGACTTATCGGGGGCATCATCAGTCCGTCATAGCAGTGGTGTGCTCCCATTGCGATCACATTTTCTAAATCCTTCACCAGAGAAATGTTGCCGGCGTAGATTTGAGTCTGGAATTTCAGGCCAAGGGAAATCATTTCATTTGGTATGCCTTCGCCACGGAATTGCCCCATCTCGATATGAATGCCCTCAGGCTCGATTTCCTTGATCCAATTGATTTGCGAATTAGCGTCAGAAAAATCAAGCAGATGGATTAAGACACCAAGACGGCGCATTCGTAATATACCTTCCATGCAGGAATCCATGGAGTCGGCCTCGGTGAGTTTGTGTGCACCCAAAATTACGAGCCCAACAGGTAGTCGAGAATTTAGAATCAGGTCACTTAAAGCGTCTATGAGGTTGCTAGATGCCAAGTGTTGCGCTGGCAAAGGCAGGATGCCCGGAATGAAGCGACCGCTGCGATACCAGTATGTAATCGTGTCTAGCCCCTCCATGAATAATCTCAGGAGCTGCGTATCGGTGGCGGTTAGCAATGGTCTAAATAATGAGCTCGTCAGCTTAGTTCCTTGGCTATTAAAGATGGGTTCGTTACTAATCGCTTGTCGCTGGGACCAGGATTGGTGTTCATCGAGCGCTTCGCCGCTAAGACCTAGCCAAGGCTGGCCGCAAGCATCGCGCACTTCTTGGAAGGGTTTGTTCTTCCAAGCCTTTACAAGCGTGTACAGCCGGGATTTCGGGCTCATCAGCATTCTCCAATCATTGAATAGCCAGTCTAGG